>JAYSST010000699.1:0-19766 GCA_043720435.1 Bdellovibrionales bacterium | reverse complement strand
CAGGTACGATCAACGTGTTCGGCACTCTCACATTTGGCGACTCGGTCTCAAGTGTTAAAGGGATTAACGACGGGATAATCAATCTCTATCAAAACATGACGGCGAGCGGTTTCGGTTATGCCGGTACAGTCAGCTTGAATTTCATAGGCACTTCACCTGGGAACATCTCGGTCGGTGTGTCGGCAGCGATGCCGCCAACGAAAGTGACGATCGCAAAATCTGCGGTCGCGGCCTTGACGCTACAATCAAACTTCAGTCTCAATTCGGGTGGCCAAGACCTAGATCTCACTTCGGGCATTCTCGATTTGAACGGAAATGTTTTGACCGTGAACGATGTGCTCACGGTCGGCGCGTTCGGCACACTGACCTGCCGAGGTGGAAGCTATACATCGGGATCTTTATTGAACACGGGCACCGTCAGTTGCGGAGGCTACGCCTTCTTGTGGACAGGCGCGGGCGGTAATGCGAACTGGACGACGGCAGGAAATTGGCAAGGCGGAGCACCTCCCGGAAATAATGACCTGGCAATATTTAATAGCGGCGCTTGCGGTGCGAATTGTAATGCGACAATCAACTCGTCGATTTCGGTTGGTGGAATTCTGATGGAAACTGGTTTCACCGGCACGATGACGCAAGCTTCGGGTGCGAGTATTACGCTTGCAAGAAGTTACACGCAGTTGAGCGGCACGTTTGTCGGCGAGGACTCGGCGATCAGTATCGGCAGTTCGTTTGGTGTCGCGGGCGGCTCGTTCAAGAGCACATCGAACCTTTTGACTGTTCGCGCGGATTTTATTGTTAACGGCGGAGCCACCTTCGATAGTAACTCGGGGTCGGTTACACACTCGAACCCTGATTACGGCACGTCAGTCGTCGACGTCGCGGCGATTTCGCTGAACAACTTTACGATTAATTCTCAAGGTTACGGCTACGGAAGTGCGACAGCTGGGGCCATCAATGTTTTAGGATTATTCACCTGCCAGAGAGCACCGGGTTCGGGTTTCAATGGCGGAACAATCAGCGCTCGTGGAAACATTCTGATCAACGGACTGTGCGGGGGCTCAAGCCGCCTGCGAGTTGCAGGATCGTCAAGCCAGACTTTTACGAATAACCACACTGCGAATGGCATGATGTCGGTTGAATTTGCGTCGACCGGCGGAACAGTCACCTTCGTCAACAACCCGATCTTCACAGGCGATGTAACGTACACTTCAGGAACGATCAATTGGGCATCTGCCACAATGATCTTCCGTCACTTGAACTACACAACTCCAACATTGAGTTTCGGGGCGGAGAATCTTCAGAACGTTATTTTCGATGCATTAGGATATTGGTACGGGCAGACGACGATCATAGGTTCAATGAATGTGAATGGAAACCTGACTTGCAACGCGGGTACGGATCTAAATACCGGATTAATCAATGTCATTGGCGACATTACGATCGGAAGCCGCTGCTTAGGCAGCGCCAAACTTCGAGTTGTCGGAAGTTCGAATCAGACATTTTCAACCAACTACACTGGACAAGGGATTCTCTCGACCGACATCGCAAAAACCGGCGGCATCGTGACGTTCGCCAACAATCCGTATTTCCAGGGAGACGTGACTTACGTTTCAGGTGTGGTGGAATTCGGAACGACCACGATTGTGATTCGTCATTTGCAAGATACGACTCAGACGCTTAGCTTCGGTTCGTTGGTTCTTAGTAACCTTCGGTTCGTACACGTTGGATATAGCCAAGGCGACGTCGTCATCGTTGGAACAATCAATGTCACAGGTAACCTCACACTTGATTCGATGCCCGCTAGCGGCCTGACAGGCGGAGCGATTCTAGTCGGAGGTTCATTACAGGCGAATGTAAACACGGACGGAACGACACAGATCACCTTAGTCGGAGCGAACCCGGTCACTATTTCGGGCGCCTTCCAGCTTCCGGGCTCTACCTTTACAATTAATAAGTCGTTACCGTCGACCGCTGTGACGCTAGCCTCGAACATGTTGCTGACCCGCGCTGGACAGCAGCTTAATGTTACGACCGGTGCGCTCAATATGTCTGGCCAAAACTTGACGGTTGCTTCGACCGCTACGTTGAACGGCAACACGCTCACGAAAGGTGGCGGGGTTCTCTCGGTCAACGGCTCGACCATCGGTACCGGTGCGCAATTGGGTGGAACTGTCGCACCTTGACGACTTCCAGTCGTCGTAACAGCATGTTCGTATGATTCTGCGTATCGCCGCCATTTTAGTGTTCATATGCATCGCCGACACGTCAGCGGCCTCTAATCTTGAAAGCCACAACGTCATCGGTTGCCGAATTTATTCGATGGAACATGTCGTTTTGAGAAATTTCCCAGGACAGATTTGCGCGTTTTCTAGTGATGGTTCGTACGTTTCGTCTCAGCCGGGAATCGTGAGTCGGTTCGATGGTCAACATAAAAACCTATGGACGAAACAAATCACAACCCATCATCAAATAAATCTTTCGAAGTCTGAATCCGAGATTCTTTTGATGTCCTCAGAAATTAAAGAAAAGGTACGTTACGATCTGCTGCTTGTGCTTTCAAGCGATGGCAAAGAGAAAAGTCGCTTCAGTCTTTTCGATCATCGCAAAGTTATCGCCGATCGGATTAAAAAAGACGGCGGGCGGGTTCTGCCTGGTGATGTGCAATGGATCAAGCACGAGCTGGAGGGTGTCGAAAGTGAATTTTCACACGTCAATTCGTTTTATGAAGTTCCGAAGCTAAAGACGAAGCTCGGTGCAAAGTGGAGCGGTGGATACATTGTCAACAGCCTTGGCCTTCAATGGGTTTGGATTCTCGATCGAAATTTGAAATCAATTCTTTGGTCGATCTCGACATTAAAAATGGACTGCGCGATTTCGCACGACGCCCAAGTTTTAGATAATGGCAACATTCTGTTTTACTGTAACCGAGGGATGGGCAACGAACAATCGACGCTCAAAGAATACGATCCTGTTAAAAAGAAGGTCGTTTGGATTTATCCGCCACTTCGTCCGTCGCCCCAGTCGATGAGTTTCGAGAATTCCGGAGGCGTTCAGCGCCTGCAAAATGGAAACACTCTCTTTAACGATTTGACGAAGGATCCGCGAGGCGTCGAAGTCGACGCAATCGGAAAACAAGTGTGGTCGATCAATGTGCCGTTCGCGAAGTCGGGAACAGCAAACCCGACGCCGTTTCAGCAAATAAAACGATTCGATCTCGAGAACTTTCTGACAAACAACCAAAACTTCTAGGATCTCACCGGCATGATTGCGCAAATTCTTAAAATGACCATCGCTGTTCTTAGTTTATTGGCGCTTGGTGCATGCGCGACTGTCAGTAGAAGCGAAATTTCTTCTTGGAACCAGGCCTTTCAGTCTTTTGAGGTCGACGAAAGGGGCATCTGGCGGGATCAGTCGGGCAATGAGGTCTACATTAAATCGGTCAGCAAATTGCCGATCAGCGATGCAAGACGGTTATTTGAGGAACGTCGCCACTATTACCAGTCGCTTTATGCAAAGCATCGAGATCCCTATTTCGGCGACGCCGCTGCCGCTGAAGGAAAGACCGCAGCGGCCGAGTGCCTCGCCAAGCAAAAGTTAAGTAACCCAGTTCAAGACGAATCACATGGACTTGTGCTAACTCTCGAAATGAAAGCCACAGTCGAACGCGTGCTTGGAATTTGCGATCCAAAGGTTGAGAACCGGTTCGCCTACTTGATGTTTGTCTACTGCAAAGAGACTCAATCGACGATCGAGATACGAAGTTACAGTCAAACAATGATAGATTGGAAAACTCGGTTGCCCCTCGTCGATATCTGTCGGCTTCCGGCGGCCAAGAATTCGGTCTTGTAAGTCGATTTTTTTCGGAACACAGTAGGGTATGCAGCCGCGCCTAAAACTGGTTTCAATTTTTGCTGGTATCGTTCTTCTGAGTTTGAGCTTTTTTATGCTCGGTCGGCAGTCAGCAATGCCGATTCAAGAGCTTGATCAAGTTTGGGCCTCGGTGGGCGGTCGAGACATTCGAGGGCGCGATGTATGGCCTGCGCTCGAGGCTTCGGTCTTAGAAAACGAACGTAATCTTTTTCGAATGAAAAAGCGTGCGATTGACGACTACATACTTTCGGTCGAACCGAAAAAGAGTCCGACGACGAGCGAAACGGCCGAGACCGACGACTCGATCAAAAACTCGAACGACTTTCAATCTTTTCTAAAGGATCGCGGCATTGCTTTTAAAGGGATGACGGCAACTCAACGGCGCGACGTCATTTCGAACTATCGGGTTTTTCGGTCCGCGCTTGTCACCCGAGACGCGAGGGAACAAGAGCTTAACTCGAGAAAAGTTTCGTGGTCGATCCCGGTACGATGGGCCGACGGCCCAAAGCCGAGCTTGTTTCGCTCGAAACCAAAGTGGACGGTGTATTTCAATTTCCATTGTTCAAACTGTTCGACGATGGGTCGAATCATTTTGGAAACTCTAAATCGGTCGCAGAAATTTGAAACCGAGTTTCGTTTTGCACTGCCAGTTGATGAAGGTGGAAAACTCCGCGAGAACGAAAACTCGATCGTGTACCAGACGGGGCTTGCATATCTTTGTGCTGCAAAGGAAGGCAAAGGTTCCGAGTTATTCGCAGAGCTGATGCGTAAAGCGCCGCTCCAGATTACAGATCTCGAAATCAGTTATTCAAACTTGAAGGTTCCTAGTGATTTAAAATCGTGCCTCGAGTCGAAGACTTCACAAAAAGAAATTAGAAGAAACAGCGAAGCCGCTGCGAGCCGATCTCTGCGCATCGGCGAGACGCTTTTGATCAACGATCAGCCGGTTGATGTGCGCGAGTCGCCAGAATGGCTCGAGTCGCTTTCGAACAACTGATCGTTCTGGCGCGAAAATTATGGATGTTCGTTATAGAACTTCATTTTGAATTGGAGCTTGCAGTCGAGGCTGGCGAGCCGGCGTAGTTCTGGATCGAGGCGCACGCCGCCACTAACTGATGCGCAACTTTCTTTAGCCGCGGCGGTCGCTTTTGCGAGCTTGGCTTTACCTAAATATTTCTCTATAAGCTCGTCGACAACTTCAATCTGGCATGTCAGTTGGGCGCCTTGACTAGGCGCGCTCGCACACGGTGCGAAGACATCCGACTCTTGCGCATTTGCCACAGAAGTTAAAAGCGTCAGAGCTAAAAAGATTTTCATAGGGTCTCCTCGTTAAAAGAGCTCAAGCTCACTGAAGTTGAGAGCGATTGCAACCGACGCAAGGCACTTAGAAAATCTTTCTAGCCCGCGCACTGGCGTCTATCTAGCTTTACGCGCCAGACGTCAATGATCGCCCGGTCGACGTTCGAGATCGACGCCTCTGAGCATGCCCGTAAAAATTTTAAACTTTTCTCGATTGGTCTCGCGCGTGATCTGATATTGAGCACCCTTGTCTGGGTTCGATGGATCGATTTCAATACCCCACATTGGTTCAAGAGAGTTGGGAAGAACAGAGTAGCGTATGTCGCTTAGGAAATTTTTTCGGCCCTCGACTTCGCCAAGTACACCTTGGGAAAACCAGTGAAATCGGCGGATGTCGCGAAACAGACGGGTGTCTTCTCCTGCGATGGTCTTCGCCTCATCAAGATTTATGCTTTTCGTACAGCTACCAGGATAGATTTTAGCTCTATCCCAAAATGGATTGTACACAGCCATCACACAGTGCAGTCCCGTTTGCGAATAGTTGACTCGCCATAACCACAGATTGAGCACCGTCGGTTTTGCGCTGATGTCGAACGATTCCTGTTGCCCTAGTCGCCGAAGTTCGGCTGCGGCGATGGTCTCTGCGCTGATACGTTGTGCATAACCCAGCAAAAGATAGGCGCACGAAAGACCGAACAATACTTTTATAGTCTTCGTTGATTTCGATTTCAAACTAACCAAACAACCCATGATCAGAATCCCGGTGTAGACGGGATCTACGATCGCGATGTTGCTCCAGCTGACACGTTCGTCGGAAAACGGCCAGAAAAGCATCGTGCCGTAGCTTGTGCATGCATCAAGAAGTCCATGAGTGGCGAATCCGAGTGTGACTAACGTGTAAAGCTCTCGACGACCAATTCGTTTTCGAAAAAACGGCCACAAAAAAACCGAGACTACGAGTCCACCGACAGGAACAAAGGCAAGCGAATGAGTAAAGTGCCTGTGGTATTCGATCGCGAGAAGGCTGTCGGACTGCGAACGAATCAAGACATCGAGGTCTGCCGCCATCCCGCCCAGCCCACCGAGAGACAAAGCCAAACCTGCCGAGACCTGAGGTCGCACAATTCGAGTGAAGGAGGCACCGAGCACCGCTTGAGTTATTGGATCCATTGATTTCGCCCGTTCCAAGTGCCTGCTTCTTGAAAAGCAACAAAGCGCATCGTCATAAATTCGAAGTGAAAGTCTTTGCGGACTCTTTCCAACATCGCATGCTTGTGGCTTTCGCCATCGAGTTCGCGATGCCGACCGCTGACCATATTGAGCATCTCGCGCTCATTTCGCCAAATACTGAAAGTAGAAAAGGTGTTGAAGGGTCGAATGGCTGCTAGGGCCATTGTTTTGCCTGTATGATCTCGAACTTGAGCTTCAACCGGCTTTCCCCATTTTGCGAATCGAAGAGTTTCAAAAATATTCAGTCTTGCGATGGTGACTGCAACAACCGGTTTGTCGTCCAATGGCGCTAACTGAGGATTCACGACGATATCTTCTAATTCGCTGATTTGGCCCCATCGCCTGTAGGGCCGCATTCTGACGTGCCAGCCTTTTTTAAAAAACAAGTTCGTAGGATCATTTAAGAAATCGTCGAGATGAGACTCTGCGTTCCACCACGCAAACATCGCGACAGTTTTGAAATTGAACCTGCGCGGAGAAGTCACGGATTCTCCCAAGTTCATCGTCAAAAAACTTTCGGAATGTTTGAGACCAGAAATGTGGTTCCTGTACACAGCACGAAATAAAAAACGCGGCACGCTTAGCAACGGAACGTTCAATAAATGAAAGCTAAAAATCTCGTCTGAGTTTTTCATTCGGGTTAAGTTTTGTAGATCTAGTGCCGCAAGTCGAGCATAATTGCATCACACATCTGGGTAGGTGGCCACAATGACAGAACAGGTATTACTCATAGCTTTGCTCGGATTTGCTTTTACGTTAGCGCCGCTGATGACAAACAGATTTTTTCTAAACAACTCGCGTGCCTATTCTATTCTGCACGCGATATCGCTTCTCGCTTTAGCGACGACCGTTGTTCTAGATCTCAAATTCTTGGTGGTTGCCTGGCCATTGTTTTGCCTCTTCGGGTTCGTTCTCTATGTCAAAGTCGAGTTTAGATCTCTCTTATGTGTGAGAGGCGTCGCGACTTGCATCCCTTACGTCTTTAGCCTGATCTCATCTTTGTGGTTTGTGGCAGGCGTGCTCGACTTGCGGCTCTTGGGATACGATCCAATCTGGAGTTTTTATGCGGCACTTCACGGAAGTTTTCTGGGTTGGCTTTTCGTAGGTTGTTTGGCGTTTTTAATGAAACGGGAACCGGCGAGCAACGTGTACCTGTACGGATGTTACGTCGTGTTTCTCTTCTTCCTTCTCATTGCGTTCGGGATCGATGGAGTTCCTTACTTAAAGCCCATCGGAGTTGTCGGTCTATCGTTCGCCGCGCCGCTTTTGATCGCGCGGTATGCTTTCGAATTCGGTAAGAGAAATACGACTTCGCTGCTATTTTGTTTATTAAGCCTTGCTTCAATATGTTTATCTATGAGTTTGGCGTTACTGAAAGAATTCGGAATGGCGGTTCCAGGATTCGCCTTCGGATTTCCAGTGATGGTGATAGTCCACGGGCTTTTAAACGCACTCGTTGTCGTTCCCTGTTTCTATCTAGCGATTCGATTCGAGCGCGCTGGAATATCGATCCAACGAATAAACGCCGGATCACGGGCGTTTATCCGAAGTGACAGGTAGAGATAGAAAAACTGATTAAATAATTCATTATAATTTAATTCTGAATTCAGCGGCGACTCCGCAAATAAGAAAAGCTCTTGTCCAGACTTCGAGATCCGGTTTTCTTCCACCCACTTTCCGATCTCTTCCAACTCAGAAATTCTTGGAAATTTAGCTCTGGCCTCGGCAACTTGCTCGGCACTCACGCTAATGATGCCGATCCGATTAATGTGGGGCGCTAAATCTTGCTCCGGCAATGCGCTGAGCGAAACCGATGCGGTGATCCCATTGCTATTGGAGATACTCTGCCTATGAAAACTGAGCTCCAAAATGATGGCATTGTAAGAAGATGTGTTTTGAAAGTGATAGTTTGCGATTGGCGAAGCATAAGATAGAGCCATCTCAAAACTAGTTGTCACCCAAGTCGTCTCGCCGTGTTGGCTTTGTATATTACCGAGATTGGTTTCGAAGTTTTCGAGACCAACTCGACTGAGACCTCTGAAGTAGGTATCCGATTGGGTTCCGCGAGCAAGCCTGGCCTTCGTTGCTATAATTTGATTAACTTTCTTGAGTTCGCTAGGACTTAAAAATTCGGTCAGTGAAACTGGTTGATCCAACCTTGCAAACAGTTGCTCGCACCTTAGGTCGGCAAATGCGACCTGCGGCAATACTAGCAATCCTAAAGCGAGAGCTAACACAAATTGGTGTGCAATGCGTTTGTTCACTGGTGAGCCATGCCGTTGGACACATTTCCTTTTAAAACTTTTGGTTGTTTCGAGGCGCAACTATCGGTTGTGCCTCTCCAGCGATAATATTGGCAACACACACGCAGCCATCTACTTCACTTCCTTCGCCAAACGTTCAAACTCACTCTTGCTCGTGACCGGTACATCTTCGCCGAAATTCGCAGGAACGGTCGATTTCGTCCCGTAATAGTAAATTGAAAGTCGCGCCTGCGTTTCAGGTGTGAGCGACTTTACAGCATGGGCCTTCACGTCATCACGGCCGAGTTTTCCGAGTTCGCCAATCAAACTTTGATCGTAAGACCAGTCCGCGTCGCGCTCCATCCAAAGCTCTGTGAATCGCTGAAAGCGCTCTGCCATCACTGAAGGTTCTCGAGAAAGCTCGAGAATCAATCCGTTGCGTGTTTCTTCGAACTTTTCATCGAGAACTTTATCGAATTCTGAAAGTAACGAAGCTAAAAACGCCGCGTTTCTCTTTGAGAGTTCTTCTGGTTGATAATCAGCAGACTGAATGTAAAAATCTAGGCGAGTCGCGACCTTCGAAGCCGAGGCGCCACCTTGCACGATATAACCGAGCTGTTGATTCGTACGCATCTCGTTGTAGTAACGATCTTTTAAAAGGTTACCGACCATCGTGTTCACGGCCGCACCGGCATGTGTGCGTACACCGGTATCTATCTGTACGATCATCGCATTATTGTTGTCTGCTCCACCGAAAGCCGTGACAAATTTCTGTGACGGCATCAAGAGAGTTTCTTTTTTCTCAAGCAGGGCTCGTTCTTCTGGGGTCAGAAGTTTCGCCTTGAGATTTTTCACGGCACGGGGAACCAGACTTTTCAACGGATCGCTGAGGAGGTTCCCGTAGACAAGCCCGTCAACGTAAACGCGAGTGTAGAGTTCCTTAGCAAAAGCATTGACCTCTGTCGTCGTTACCGAATCTAGCAATCCTTCGTAATCTTCAATTTCATACGAGGGCGAAACCACGATGTAGCGCTTCTTCGCAACCGCGCGATTGATTGCCGACTGAACTTTATAATCGGCAAATTCCTTTTTCAGATCGCCTTTGATTTTGACCAGGTCGTCATCCGAAATCGAAATTGAATTGAGTCCTGCCGTTGGCGAATCCAAAAGATCGTAGAGAACATCTGCGAATTTTTCAGAATAGCCTTGAACCGTCAATTGTACATATGACGATCCAACGCTGAGACCGGCGGCATAGCCCGCTTCGAGTAATGGCGAGAGCCGCTCGGTTTGCGTTACTTCAAATGCTTTTGCGTAAATGCGGGCTAGCAAAAACTTGCGCGGGCTCTTTGCCATTTCTGGAGTCCAAATGCGAAGTGATGCAAACCCGATTGGTTTCGTCTCGGGTCCACTCTCTTGCTGAAACCAAATCTTCCCTTGAGTATCGTCGCTGATCACGCGCGGTGATTTAGACGCCTCGGTCTTGTGAAGCACAAACGACGTTGGAATAAAGGCGTTTGGTGCCGGATATTTGTAGACCGATTCCTGGGTGGCGAGCGCTTGGTTCCAGGTCTTTTTCATATCTGCTGAAATCGATCGAACGCTGTATTCTGTCCCGTAAATCGGTTCGATAGTCCCGACTTGCGCCTCGGGGAATTGAGCGATCACTGTGACATTGTCTGGCGTGAGCGTACTTAAAAACTTGGCGTACAAAGCTTCGTCAGATGCAGAAAAAAGCATCGAGCGCTCATCGACTTGAAGACCTGGATGCAGCAACATAAGCGCCGAGATACGACTCGCTTCGTCTGCTCCGTCGACGAGACCTCGATTTTCAAACGCCAGCCGAGCCATTGTTTGTTTCTCGGTGAAGAGGTAATTTTTGACACCTGTTTTTTGAATCTGCCCAAGAACCGAAAAAACGGTTTTTAGAACTTCGTCTTTTTCAGCGCGTCCCTTTTCGGTTAATTCCATAGAAATGCTGAAGTAACCCGCGTCCTGGCCATCGGCGAGGTCCTGAGAACCCGCAGAGAGTCGGTTGATCCACTGCTTGCGTTTTAAAATTGAGGCGAGCGATCCAGCGTGTTCGGATCCGATGAGGCCAGCGAGCATAGAACCTGGCTTTGACTGCCAATGGAGGTCATAAGACGTGCTCGGGAATAACAACGAAAGCTCGTCTTTGTTGCCAATCGATTTAATCTCCATCCACTGGCCAGCCTGCGACTTTGGAAGAACGAGGTCGCTTGGTGTGCCTTTGAGTTTTCGATTCGGAACGTCTTTGAAGTTCGATTCAACCATCGCTCGAAGTTCGGCAATGGGTTGCGAGCCGATGACCACAAGCTTCATTGTGTCTGACGAATAATACTTTTCATAAAAACGGCGAAGAACTTCAGAATCTGCGTTTGCCAGCGTCGTTCGCGACCCGATGTTAAATTTGCGTGCGGGGTGACCGGTCGGTTCCGTAAGCCCGAACATCTGCCAAAAACGCCAGCCGTCGCTGCGAATGTTTTTGTCGAACTCGCTGTGAACCGCGTTCTTTTCTTTGTCGATGTACTTTGGGTCAAGGGTCGGTGACACGAAGAAACGCGAGAAGCGACGCAAAACTTCTGGTAGCGCGACGGTATTCACTTCGAAAAGATAATTTGTGAGGGTACGTGCAGTGTAGGCATTGGTGTAGCCGCCATTTTTTGCGACGACTGCGCCGTACTCGGCCGCATCGGGATACTCTTTGGTTCCCAAAAAAAGCATGTGCTCGAGAAAATGCGCAAGGCCCTGATGTTCTTCGGGATCGGACCAGGAGCCCACGGGAACGGCCATCGCCGCCGAAGCTTTGGTGAAGCCAGGGCTCGAAATCACCAAGACTTCCAGACCGTTCGGCAATACCAGCGTTTCTTGCGTGCGGTTCGAAAGGGTCACGACTGGCGCCGGTTGCACGGCTGCCTGAGGAACAGGGTTCGCTTCAAATTTAGTGCAGCCTTGCAGAAGGCCTACGAAGAATACAGGGAGCATTGTAAATTTGAACCAAGAGTGCGTGCGCACGCGAGATGTCCTTCTGTTTGAGGTGGCTTGAGAGCTTATCAAGCTCGTGTTTGCAAGCGTCCGGCCGCCGTTTGTACTGAACTTGGATCAAGTAATCTCCGCCCGGTGCAAATCCGAATTCTACAATTTGCAGAGGAAGAAGTTCCTTCGCCAATCATCGAGAAGACCTTTTGCGATCCTTGTGGCAAGTTCCGTCGAACCGCCGCGCAAAATTTAACAAAAGGTGCTTTGTGAAGATTTCGATTCTTGTAGCAGTAGCCGCTACCGTCAGCTTTTCTATTGGTTGCACAGGTCCGACTGGTCCGCAATCGATCGATTCGACTCATGCTTCTGCAATTATCCCAGCGACGTCAATTGCCCTTCAGGCCGATGGAAGCGCAAGTTTGCTAGATCAGTTGAAGCGTTACCGTGGACAAACGCAGTTTTTGACACCCTCACCGTATAGCCAAATGGGTCTCGAAGGGGCACCTCGACTGGCGTCAGCGGCTTCTGCAGACGCGAAAGGCGGCGGCGGACGTCAAGAACAAGAATCTGACATTTACAAAGTGGGCAAAGCAGGATCCAAACTGCTTTATCTTTTGAACAATTATCGAGGTCTTCAAGTTGTTAGCTTTGTCGACGGCGCCGATCAACCGAAACTCATGTCACGCGTAAAGGCGACCGGAAATTATCCGAAAGACATGTATTTTGATGAAGCGAACAATCGACTTCTAGTTCTCGAGCACCTTTATTACTCGGAAGATGGCAGTTACAATTACTCGGATGTTCAAAGTCGCATCGTCGTTTACGACGTGTCGAACCCAAGCGCACCCGTTGTCAGCGCCGAGCTTCCTGTTTCGGGAAGCATCGCGGACTCTCGCATCGTTGGTGATGTGTTGTACATTGCGAGCTCAATTCGCCCGGATTCTAATAGCTATGGATCGAACGAGCAAAAAGCGGAAGGCGTTGTTACGTCGTTTGATTTCAGCGGCAAGAAGATCAAAGAAGTAGAAAAGTTGAAACTTTCTCTTCCGAGCGCCTACGGCGAAAACATGAACATCCAGACCGTTCAAAATCCCGATGGTAGCTTCAGTTACTATTTGATTGCGGTTTTGAGCGAGACGGGATGGGGCTGGGGAGACCGAAAGAGTCTCGTTGAAGTTGTCGACATCTCAGACGCCAAAGGCAAAATCAAATCACTGATGTCAGTCTCGGCAAAAGGAACTGTTTCAGAGCGTTCACAGACGTTAATCAAGAACAACACTTTGATTGTAACGAGCAACTACGTTGTCGATTCAACTGCCGAACGCCGAATCGCGCGAATCGCAGTCGAAACATTTGGTCTACCGAAAAAGGGCGTTGCGACTCTCACAGAAAAAGAAGCTACATATCGTCAACTGCACATGGAATTAGCGCTCGAGGGCAAGACCAGTGCTGAGTACGATCAGGCACGCGAAGTTTTACTTTCCGATGCGAAACTGGGTTTAAAAGGCAAGTTCGTTGTAACGAAGGACGGGTTGCTTCGCAAAGTCGTCTCTGATTCGGTTGTCACGGTCGGCGACACAAGAGGCATGTCGAGTTCGCTCCAAGATGTTCGTTATCAAGACGGACTTCTTTACGCGTTCTGGGTTCCGGCCGATCAAGTTGATCCGCTCGACATTTTCGATATTAGCAATCCAGAAAATGGCGTGAAACACTTAAGCCGCCTTGAATTCGACGGATGGGTTTCGAAAGCTGTTCCGATGTCATATGGCGGAAAAAACTACGTCGTCGCACTTGGTTGGATTGTACCAGCGGTGAACAACGAGCGAAATTTGCGCCACCCGCAAGCTTCGATATTTGAAATCAAGAAAGTCGGCGCCAAGTACAAGGCCGAGCAAGTTTCGCAGCTGACGTTCCAGAGCAGCAATCTTTGGACGGACTTCAATTCGCCAGATCGTTTCATCGAAGTACGCCAAGACGGCGACGGCAAAGGTCAGATCTTATTTGCGGCTTCGCAGTCTTCGGCGGCTGTTTACCAGTCGGGTGGCAAGATTCTGCAATTCAATCTCGCTGAACTCGCGTCAGCTGATCCTGAAAAATCGCTAAGCGAAGGAGCTTTCCTTGCTGGGAAATCTGGCTGGCTTCGCCGTGTCTTTAGCAACGGCGAAATCGATCGCGTGAACACGTTCTCGGATCAAGCGCTGGGCATTTATGACACGACGAAAGTAGCATTAGACAAAACTGTTAAAGCTTCCGCGATTCTCGAGCTCGCTCGACAAATACGCGACTATCAAACTGTGAAGCTCGCGGGCCGTACTCAGGGCGTACAAATCATCAGCGACTGGTCGTGGTATTCTGACGACGAGTCACAGACGACGCTTCGAATGGTTGATGCGAAAGCGGCGGATTCAGAAAAGTCTGTGATCGCCGACGTCAAAGTTCAGGGAAGCTACATTGCAAGCCGCGTTCAAAACGGCGTTCTCTACGTTCTCACGAACAGTCACAAGTCCGAGACCAATGCAAAAGGCGAGTGGTCTTATACAAGCAAATCATACTTGCATGTGCTTCAGGCCGGAGCGTCGGCGCTAAATGTTGCTAGTTCGACAGAGTGGGACACAACTCGGAAAAACGAGGCGTCGCCGCCTGTTGCGGTTCGAATGCGACTGGGTCGACCAAGCGGATACGGCAGCGGGAACTTCGTCGCGCTCCCAGGTGGTGCGTTACTTGTTCAGATAGATCACGCCATTAAGCTTGCGACTGTGTCAGGTGCAAAAGATGTTACGATCAGCGGCTGCAACACGAAGAATCGTGGCGAGCTGCAAGCGAATGTCGTGAACGATACGGTCTTCGTTACATCAGTAGAAACTGTTGAAGTTTCGAAGGATGATAATCTGTCGGCAATGAGAAACTTTGTCGCCGTCGCAGATCTCAAAGGTTCCACTTTAACTTGTGGCGCTGAACTCAATATTCCTGGTCAGCTGTTAACCGTCACAAAGGATTCGGCGATGGTCGATGATACGGCGATGGTCGACCTCGTAACGAAAAAGTCCGAGCGCTTTGACGCTGCGGGAAAACCGACAATCGTTGAATACAAAGCTATGAAGACAGCTCGAGGACTTGTCGGACTTGCATTGCAAGCAGGGTCCGCGACATTGGTTGACGAATTAGCTAAAACTGCTGGCGACGGCTATAGTTCGCCGACTTTAAGGTCGACTCGCGCGGGTGAACTCGTGCAGCTCTCGGCTTTTGAATCGGGTCGTTCGTTCCGGCCTTCGTTCCGTGGGTCGTTAGGTGGTCCATCCCGTGGTCGCATGCGCACTGACGACTCAAGTGAGGCTGCGTTCGAATTTATCCAGGTTGACTCAAAAGGAGCGCTTACTTCTGAGAAGTTCGGTGTCGAGCTTGCAGGATCTGCAAATGCCCGGCTCCTTGGCGTTGAAAAGGATCCAGCTGGAAGGTACCTGGCACTCGTGCAAACAGGACGCAAACTTCAAGTCGTCCAGTGGAGTGATGCGAACAAGCGCCCAGAAGTTCGAAAGCTTGTCGGTCTCAATGAAAATTTGAAGCCGATGACCGCGAGCGACTCGGTTGTCTCAATGAACTCGTACTATGGTTCAAGCTACCATTTCAGTCCCGAGCAAATGAGTTTCGAAATTGTAGAAGGTCTTTCGGGCATCAATCAGTTCTTCGTGAAGTAGCCGACTTGAGGGGGAGACAGCAGTGTCTCTCCCTTTTATTTTTCATGTTATCGAGCCGCACTTAAATTTACTAATTGGAGATCCAATGAAATTCACGACGCTGTTATTCGCTGCTGCTATGGTCGTCACCACTTCTGCTTCTGCACAACTCTCGGCACCCGTAAAGGGGCGACTTTCTAGCTACAACTACGCAGGCGTAGAGGGTTACTACCTTCAATTTGAGGGCGAAGCCGCGAAAGAACTTTTTCAGAGCATCGAGTCGAACAAAGGTGTGCTCGACACACTCGACGAAGTTCAAATGGTGAAGGGCCTTGAAGTTAAAATGCGGATCATTTATTCCGAGTCGGCGCTTTGCACTTTGAAAGTTACAGATCTGACTTCGACCGGTAAGGCCGAAATTAAGTATGATTACTCGTGCGAGATTAACTTAAACAAAAAGGGCACGGTGAAAACACCAGCCCGGGGTTAAATCTCAATCCATGCACATTCGACCGCTCCAATCATCAGATCTTCCGATGTTAAATCGTCATAGGCTTCGCCACTCGAAAGAGAACGGGCGAGATGGCGATTTCATTTTTGCACCTACCGAAGAAGAACATCCGATCAAAGACGAAGATTTGAAGCGGGAAGCCGAGGCGTTGGCTAAATCCGTAGCAACACCAGGTTGGTTGAGGGTATGGGTCGTCACTGACGAAGTCGAGATCTTAGGCGAAGTAACGCTAATTCATCGACCTGGTATGAAAGCTTGCTTGCACCGTTGTTTGTTGATGATGGGGCTCGAACGCACAATACGCAAGCAAGGCTGGGGCTCGAAGCTTGTAAGCGAAGCGATAAATTGGGCGAAGCAAGAACCAACACTCGATTGGATTACTCTTAACGTGTTCGAGAACAACCTGCCGGCGAAACTTCTGTACACAAAATCTGGTTTTGAAGCGGTCGGTACAACAAAAGATCTCTTCCGAGTCTTTGGGAAATCAATCGACGATACCGAGATGGTATTGAAGTTGATAAGATGAGTCAGAATCACGTTGTTTGAGCCGTGTTTAAGAATTCGGAGTATCCTGCAACCGACTTCACATCCGCAGAATTAAGTTCTCGGAATCCTATAGTCCACTCAGGAAAATGTCGCACGGATCTGAATCCCTCTGTTAATTTGATTATGCCCCGGTGTCGTTTGTCACCATTGATTTTATCGATCACTTTTAGCACTTCTTTTTCGTCGCCTTCAAGCATAGTAGTCCGGGCCTTCAGCAAGAAAGATGTTTAATGCTCGTTACGAGAAACTCTGATCCAGAATTTCTTGGCTTATTGCGTTTCCGTCGGGCTTCGTCTACTTCGTTTCGACAAACGTTTTGAGGCGGATGACGGCTTCATCCCACTGAACGGAAATTTTCTCTAAATATTCTTTCATTTCAATTAACGGTTCGCGGTTAAGTTCGAAAAGGTTTTCTCGTCCTGTGCGAACGCTTTGTATAACGCCGGCCGATTCGAGCACGCGTAAGTGCTTCGTAACTCCTTGTCGCGTCAGACTGGTGCCTTCTGTTAACTGCGAAATCGAGCGAGCCGAACCGTCACTCAGGCGAAGGACAAGGCGAAGTCGGGTCTCTTCCCCTAGAGCGGAAAATACCACGGCGTGATTTCGTTGTTCTCGGACTTGTCGTTTTGTCTGCATCATTCGAGCTTACAAAAGATTCTTTGAACGAGCGACCCAATAGTTGCGCTTCAATAAGCGTGCAATTCCAAGTAGATGGACGCGACTGTTTACTTGTTGGGAAAAGAGTGAAGACAAAGTCACAACTTTCGATCTCACGACCGTCTATCCTTGATGAATAGGGCTTTACGAAACTGCGGCAGTAGCCGCGAGGAGAAACCGATGAAGAACCAAGTAATGATCACAGCCGCAATTTTAATTCTAAGCTTGGGCGTACACGCCCAAGAAACCGCGCCTCCAGCGGCTCCGGCAATTCCGGTTGTTGAAGGGAAAAAAGCTGACGTTAAGAAAGCGAAGAAAGCTGAAAAGTCGAAGGCCAAAGAAGCAAAGCAGGAAGAAGTTAAAAAAGAGGAAGTAAAAGACACTGAAAAGAAGTCTTAGCTTCGACGCGGACCTTCCCCATGCGAAAAGGCCTCAGCTGGACAGCCGGGGCCTCTGATATCTATCGGGCTCGACCAAGGCACCGCTACTCTTGAGTCTAAGCTTAAATTCCGAAACGTATCGTAGATGACGCTCTTCTTTGTATGCCTACTGTCCGTATTCACTTTTGTGTCGTGCGCGACCTCGACTAAACGGGGGACGTTTCACGAAGCGGGCAAGGGGTCGTGAATCAAGGCGAAGATGACGTAGAAATCTTCGCCGCAAGCTGTCCTTAACTTAGAAAACGTCAGTGAACTACGGAACTTCGTTTTTCATGCAAGTGCCAACAACTTGCATTTTTCCGTCTTCTTGTGCGGTCATGCTGATGACGTTTGTGATCGGGTTTTCGTTGAATTCGACTTCATCCGTTGTTCCGTCTTCGTCCGACTTCACGGTCATTTTCAAGCAAAGTCCGGGGCATCGCGCCTTCGTAACTGACAAGACTGGTACTTCAGCGGCCAACATGCCGGCGACGCGAATTCCACCCATAAAACCAACTGCAAAACGGTATCCGTTTCCTTCTGCAAAATCCACATCGAGGAAAGTTTTGTACTGAACCTTTGTTCCGCCTTCTGAAGTTTCAAGGTTGCAGACATATTCGAATGCTTCAGAGTTTGTAATGGCGAACATGCCAGGAGCCACCTCAACACGATCAGTTGCTGGGTTCGGCGCGAGGCTTGTTGCCAAGGCAAAGTTTGACAAGCAAAGAATTCCAGCGACCATCAAGACTAACGATTTCACAGTAAGCTCCGGTTTTGAATTATTTAGTTCAGCCATAACCTATCTGAAAACATGGAAACGAATTGAAGAAAGACAAAGCGCAAGCCTTTTGCTGCATTTTGTATAGGCCGATTCGCTGTCGTACCTCTTTTTGAAATCTGTTTGGGAAAACATTGCCGAGTGAACGCGTGAAAAGCGACGACTGCTAAGGCTCGGTGGCGAAGTTCGCCGCTCAATCACTGCAATCGTAAATGTAAACGGAAGTGTCTACTCTGTGAACGACACTGTGAAGACAGCGCTCACAATTGCGCCCAAGGCCTGAAGGCCGCATCTGGTAGGTCGTACAGAGCGACTGACGAAACATTAACCAGTTTAACATCGAAACATAAGGCGTCCGCACTTTCGTTGGGCTTAAACTCAATTGCACGGGCTACACGTTTTTTATTTTCCAATTTTTTGAAGTCACGCCGATAGTTAATTGTGAACAAACAGACCGGCTCCTCTCTCCTCGAAGTCATTATTGTCGTTGGCATTATGGGCATCATATCGATGGCTATGGCGTCCATGATTGTCGCCCAACAAACCGAGATGAAAGCGCTCTACCAAAAGTCCGAGGCGGTGGAACTTAAAACTCATGTGGTTACCACGTTTCTGCGTGCGAGTGTTTGCACGTGGCAGCTTGCGGGTAAGGTTGTCGATCTTTCGACGACGACAACAGCGGTCAAGAGCCCAACAGTGATCGACTTCGGGGCAACGCCACTCTACGAAGGGCTCGACGCGAGTTCGTCGATCATTGCACGTGCCGGGGCGCTGTTACCATTTTCGCTGAATGGGATCATGGTAAGTTCAATCCGATTCAAAGACATATTAGCGACTGGAGTTCCGAATCAATATAAGGGAACTTTCGAGATACAATTCTTAGGGAGTTCACTCGTACGCTCGATGAAGCCGATTCAGATTCAGCAGACGTTTCTTGCTAACAACGCGACAGCGACGGCACAAATCCAGTATTGCGGAGCCGCACTTTCGGCGTGTCCCGCAAACTTTATTTTGGTCGGCAGTCCTGAAGAAATGAGTTCATTCTGCATCGACACGAACCAGCGGGGCAATACTGACTGGGCGTCTGCTCAGGCCGCCTGCATCGGCATTCTAAGCCCGGGCAGCGGTCGCGCGCGACTCTGTACATCGTCCGAATGGAAGACGGCCTGCAACTACGGCACGGGGATCACAAACATCGGGCCCGCGTTCGAATGGGTGGCGGAATCGTACAGCGCAGACAACGCAGGCTTTGTGGTTGGCAATCCAACCTGCAACGTCCAAACTCCTGCGGCAACCAACACCGACGTATCTAACTATCGCTGTTGCATCGGCAAATAGTGTCGCGACTAAACGTTCGAAGTTTCAAAATTGTATTCCCAGATGCTTGCAATCTCGGGACGTTGACTGACGAGGTCGGCGACTAAATTTACCTTCGGACAATGCTGACGTATCCATTCCTTTCTTGGCCGCCAGTTCGCCGCGACGGCGAAAAATATGTCTATTGCAGACATGACCGGCCCCAAAAAGTAGGGTCCGCGA
>JAYSST010000698.1:0-1059 GCA_043720435.1 Bdellovibrionales bacterium | reverse complement strand
AGGCTTACGGTCGTCCCGCAGAAGGCTGGCAAACAGTGCAGATTGAGCTAAACCGGAAACTCTATATGAATGAAACGACGAAACAGAAGAATACCGACCTTTTCAGCACAACCAGCCAGCGCGTGTGTCGCGTACTGGCGGCCATCCACGCACAGCTCGAAGGATAAAGGATCGTGATAATTTCGGGACATTGCTGGCCTTTGACCGATCGATAAGATGTAATGCGAGTACAACGTCAGAAGAAGTGCCGGAAAAGATGGTTAATGTGACTAAAACTTTTCGCAAAATCATTCGTAAATTGGCGAGTCTCAAGCTCGCTGTCGTGATTATCCTCATGATCGGTGTCGTTACTGCGTGGGGAACCATCGTCGAAGCCCAATTCGACGCGCTCGCCGCTAAAAAAATCGTTTACGCATCGTTTTGGATGATAACTCCGATGGCGTTGCTGGTGATTTGCCTGATGGCTGTCATGATTGATCGTTGGCCGTGGCAACGGCGGCACCTAGGTTTTATTCTCGCCCACATCGGAATTATCATTTTGCTTTTAGGTTCTTTGATTACGCAGAACTCTGGAGTCGACGGTTCAATTACGATTGGCATTGGCGAAAAAGAAAAGCAGATCACGAGCGGAGAAACAGATTTATCCGTTCACGTTTCCGATAGCGGTGCGACTTTCACGACAATCTTTGGCCGCGAAGTCGATTTCTTTCTCAATCCTGCCTCGGAAGAACCGATCGAAATTCCAGTTTCTCAAGGTGACATCAAGATCGTCGATTCCTATCCATATGCGCTGCGTGAACAGAAGTTCGTCGCTGCGGAAGATGTAAAGGCAGGCGCAGCGATGCGCTTCCAGTTGCAAAATCCTAACGTCAACATGACAGAATGGATGCTTCAACGCTCGACAGATGTATCTGAAACCAAAGATCTTGGTCCTGCGCAGGTCATTATTTTGTCTAAATTTCCGCGAGATTTTGGCGGTCGAAACGCAATCGTCTTAAAGCCGCACGATGACAGTAAAGTTGAATATCAAATTCATTCAGTAAAGAGCCCGGTCATCAA
>JAYSST010000697.1:0-2644 GCA_043720435.1 Bdellovibrionales bacterium | reverse complement strand
AGATCGTGGACACTATCGAAGCCGGCGTCGCGCTTCGGGGAAGCGAAGTAAAGTCACTTCGTCAGAATGGCATCCAGCTGAAAGATTCGTACGTTGTCCTGAAAAACGACGAAGCCTATCTGCAAGGAGCGCACATCGGCCCCTATCAGGCGTCGAGCTACCTTAATCACGAACCCGAGCGCTTGAGAAAACTATTGCTCTCGAAAGTACAAATCGAACGGTTGGATCGTTCGATGAGCGAAAAGGGCCTCACTTGTGTTCCTCTGAAATTGTACTTTAAAGGACGTTGGGCCAAGATTGAACTTGGGATCGCTAAAGGTAAGAACGCCGGCGACAAACGCGAATCGATTAAGAACCGCGACGTCGACCGAGAAATTCGTCAGGCCAAGTCGAAACGCTAGCTGCGAGAGGAATCACAGTTGAATCGTTCACATCGAGTTTTGACCATCACTGTAACATCCCTATTTTTGCTGTCGGCCTGCGCGAACTTCCGGAAGGATGGAGAGTCGGCGCCGCCAACAGAAGCGGGTGCAGCCGTCCCCAACACTGAAACCGAAATGAGCTTGAAGGCCGATCGTTCTGAACTCGATGCACTTCGCAAAGACGTCCCGGAAGAAATTAAGAAACAAAACGACGAGATCGCGTTGATCTTGTCCTTTATCGTTCGAGACTCGGATGAAGATCCGGGCAAAGTGCGAGATCGTTTCAATACAGCGATACGAAAAAAACGCGAAGCCATCGATAAGAAACTGGCTCGTTCGCGCCAGGATTTTACGAAACAGGAACGATCGAATCGTGACGACTTCGTCAAGAAGTCGCGAGAAGAGCGCGACGATTATCTAAACCGTCGCAAACGGTCGTCAGACGATCGAAAAAGATTCTTCGATGACCAAGAAGACAAAAGAAAATCGTTCTTCGCTGATCAGATGGATAAACGAAAAGATTTTGAGAGCCAGGTGCAAGCCACTCGTAAAGATAATGAAGACTTCACGCGCGAAAAGCAGAGCACCTTCAATGAAGAGTGGAAGACTTATCAAACTCGGTACTTTGAAAGAAAAAAACAAACTGATTTGAAAAAGCGCATGGAACAAAAGTCGCGTGAACTCGAACGCGGCGGTAAACCTGTTCTACCGGTGACGCCGGGAAGCGGCGACGGAGCGGCCAACGGGTCGGTTCCTAGTTATCCTGGCTACGCGCCGCCGTCAGGAGTACAACCATTGAACGCATCGGGTACTCGCCCTGCAGACTCACTTGCAGAGTTCGATAAAATTCCTCCGGGTCTGGGTGTGCAACTCAACCCAAGCAAAAAGGGTCCGTAGCTTTTCGATCCCGGTGTCTTGGTCTTAGATTTGCTTCCGCAGTCGCCGTGGTCCGATTAAGCGCAGCGATAATTTTAGGAACGATGTTACTCGGAGTTTCATTTCCGTATGACTCTGCGCTGGCGTTCAAATGCAGGAAAATATTCTCATCGGTTCGATTTGCAGAGTTTGGGTTTCAGCAATTCGATACTGTCGGTGGACGAAATTTGCTGAGCTTCACCCGATCACCCGAGTTCGAACGAGCACTTATTCCTTATCGCAGCGTCTCAGACCCGTTGGTCCATAACTTCTTTGTGAAAACGTTTCCGGGTATTCAAAAGTTTGAGATTGGTCCGTCGCAGTCGACGTCTGCAAATATTCTTGAGCTTTCCGAAGTCGGAACACTCTACCCGGCTCGCATTCGATTGAAACTTAAGGGCGATATTAAAGGCGACACATATCGTCTGCGGGAATATGCGGCCCGCGTGCAGATCGAAGACGTGGCGTACGATTTGTTCTTGGCGGTGCAGCAGTCCAAACGGTTTAGTTTTTATCGTTGGGAGACCTCAGAAATATTCGTTCGCCTTTTGCCGGCTGCCACGTTTTAAAAAAAGATTGTCGCGCCGAACGAAATGTCGCGCACGAGATAGTAGTTATAGAACACTCCAACAAGCAGCGGATTCGCCACTGCGTATTGTATGCCGCCAAAATATTCGACTTTTGTGTCGACGTACTCGAGCCCGCCTGTTCCATAATCAAAGCTCGGCCTTCCGCTAGCAAGCTTGTCGGTTCGCATGGCGGCGGTAATGAGACTTTTCTTGAATAACAAGGTCGTGGTGATAACAGTCGCAGTCGACTGAGATGCTGTTGTTTCTCCTAAAACCTTCAAGACTGAATAATCGACGGCGAGCGACTGTATGAACGCGCCAAAAGAAAATGTTTCGACGTTGTATGTATAGGTATCAATTCGTGCAGGTTGGATTGGGATTATTTCTGGAGTAGTTACGATCGTTTGATCGCCATAGCGCGAGTAGCCGAATGTGAAGGGACCAGCGACTCCAGAAATTCCCCCTCCGCCAAAAACAGCGCTCGAAACTTTATTGTACTTTCCCATCACGCCTAAGTTCAGCGTGAATTTTTTTATGCCGGATGCGCGATTGTCGTAAAGGCCGATGGCCGTTGCGAGCGTAATCTTTTGGTTGGGATATTTGTGGCGCCCAAGTTTGCGCTGATAAAAATCTCCCACATCTTCGAACCCAGGTGGTCCGAAAAAAGTTTCGTCACTGTTGGACGGAGAAATCGCTGTACCGATACGACCAAGTCCTTTGACAAGTGCGAAATCGACG
>JAYSST010000696.1:0-6633 GCA_043720435.1 Bdellovibrionales bacterium | reverse complement strand
TGAACTTTAAACTTCAAAATGTCTTCGGGGTGACGAAACGATGTCTTCAGTTCGTTTCGCCTCGGCCCCGGTTTTCCGACCCTGCAGCTGACTTCCAGTCAGAGTGAGAGATCTTCGACAAAACCAAGCGTCCATGCTGAGTCACTACATTCTCGAAGCGGCTGTCTTGTTCCGTCACTGCTCATCCGTAAGCAGTTCCGTTTTGGAACTTGACTGCTTAAACGACGTTACAGATCAGAGCCTCAAGCGCAAAGCAGGCCTTTTGGGAAGTCTGCGACTCTGGATCATGGTCTAGTATTAAAACGGTTATGTTACGTGTAATGAGCGAGCACGCCTGCGAGCGACGATTCGCCGCCTGCGAATCTATCGCTACAGACCGCTAGGTAACATTGAACTCGCGCAGCTCGGCCTCTCGGAACAACGGGAGCACGACCTCGGGGCGATCGAACATCTTAGCTTTTCCCGACTTCAGCCACAGAACGCGGTCGCAATGAATCAAGGTAGAAAGCCGGTGAGCGATAATAATTTGCGTGCGGTCAGCAAAGAATTCTTCGGTCGCCTTCACAAGCACTTCTTCAGTCTGTGGATCGATCGCGCTGGTCGCCTCATCCATCACGACGATTGGGGCATCCTGCAAAAGGCATCGGGCCATGCAGAGCAACTGTCGCTCGCCAGCTGAAAGATTCTTACCCTTCTCTTCAATTTCCGTCTTGAGACCGGCAGGCTGCTCGCGAAACCAGCTGCCAAGCTCGACTCGCTCGAGCGATTCAATCAACAGCGTGTCCGAATAAAGTTCCAGCAAATCCAAATTCTCTCGGAGCGTGCCGCGAAAAAGTGTCGGCTCCTGCGCGATGTACGCCATCGATCTTCGGTATACTCCGAGATCGGCACCATCTGGCCCTTGATCGACCGATGCTTCGCGACCCTCGATTCGAATTTCACCTTCTTCGATTTTGTAGAGACGGAACAGCGCTTGAATCAAGCTCGACTTACCACTTCCGGTACGACCGACGATCCCTACCTTTTCTCCCGGCTTAATTTCAAAGCTAAGTCCGTCCAGAACCCATGGAAGATCAGGGGCGTATCTGAAGCGAAGGTCCTTCACTTGAAGTCCTGCGGCTCGTCGCAGCGTCAATTTCTCGTGCGAAAGCTTAGTCTCTTCTGCGCGAGAATATTTCGGATGTCCAAGTTCAAACGCCGCCGTTGATGGAAGCTTCAATCCTGGCTCGAGATCACGACGCAAATAATCGTTGAGTCGCTCGACACCGGTCATCGCCTCTTCGAAAGCCGCCAACCATTCGAAAAACATTTGAATGCTTGCCGCCGACAACATGATAAATGCGAACGCGACGCCGACGGAACCGATTGACGCTTGACCGGCGTCGACGAGGTACCAACCGAGAATTCCTGTCGACACGAACAAGAACGCCGTCAGCGCACCCATCTGGAGAGAAAACCAATAGAGAAAATTTGTCGTTCGCATTCGACGACCGAGATAATGACTGTTGAGACGATCGAAGCGTTCAAAGAAAGTGGTCACCCGATCGAAGACCCGAATCGAAGTCACGCCTTGCGCACTCTCAGCAAAATGCGAAATCGACGGAGATCGACTCGCCGACAACTCCCGTCGCTCACGACGAAGCGACTTTTGATTCAATTTATATACAACGCCTTGCAATCCGGCGACGCAGACAAACAAAACAAGAAACAGGGGATTAGCGAGGCCGATCAAGATAGTCATCGCGATCAGGTCGAAAATGATAGCAAAAAATTCAGCAAGTGGACCGCCGAAGAGGCGAAATACGTTTCCGTAATCACTCGAGAAGCGGGTGACAATACGTCCAACGGGCTGAGTGTCAAAGAAGGTCATTGCAAGTCGCGAAGTACGAAGTGTCACCTCATCGTAAAGATGGGAAATCGCTTGTGCAGACAAACGCGAAAAATAAACGCGATAGAGCGATATTAAAATAAAGCCCGCCACCGTCACTAGGGTCAACAGCTGCACGAATTCTTCGTGATTAAAACTTGTAAGCCAGGCCGGGCGAGATTTCGGATCAGCCCACCAGCTGACGAGATTCGCGTTTCCAAGCATAAGTATTCGACCGACAAAGCCAAAGGCCATCAACGCCGTGATTCGCCACTTGTAAGGACGATAAGCGAACCCCAACGTTTGAAGGACCGTTCTTGAATATTTCCCTTTGAATTCTTCTTCTTCGCCAAGGAACTTGCGGGTTTTAGAAGTACTTTCCGTTTTGGCGGCGGTCATACCGGGTCCTCCGACAAATCTGGTTTTGTCTCGGAAGTATCAACGGCCGTTACTGCAGATTCGGCTTCGCTCACGGCAACGACCTTAGGTGCCGACGATTCTTCGACTCCCATGCTGTGAATGAATTCTCTAAAGTTTTTATTCCGGGCAACAAGATCTGTCAGCGTGCCTTGATCGGTGATCCGTCCATCACGCAAAAACAAAATTCGATCGACTCGATCAAGTACTGACAAGCGATGAGTTACCATCAGCCTGGTCGTGTTCGCCCATGTACCGAACAAGAGTGAATCGAAAAGCAACCTCTCGGTCTCGACGTCAACGGCGCTTAAGGCATCGTCGAGCAGAATCACCGGCCTTTTCAAGTAAGCTGCGCGCGCGAGGCCGACACGCTGGCGTTGTCCACCCGACAGGTTTACTCCGCGCTCGCCAATTTCAGCCGAGAGTCCATCGACGACACCCTCTGCATGCGGATCGAACTGCGCGGCTCGCAATGCTTCAAGTACACCAGAGTCGCACTCGGTGCCTACGTCATATCGAAAGACGACGTTTTCACGCAGCGTTGCGCTCATAACAAATCCGTCCTGTGGCACAAAACCAAAAAATGGTCGTCGCTCTTCCCGCGACTTATTTGTCAAATGAGCGTCGCCGACAGATAGAGTTTCTGCAACGGCTGCGGTTTCGCCGAGCAAACTCATCAACAGCAACGATTTGCCGCTGCCGACTTCGCCGACGATGGCAGCAAACTCGCCTGGCTCGAGGCTAAAGGTCACATCCGACAAGATTTCTCGATCCTCGATCTTTAGATTCAAACCCTTAACAACCATACCCTGCGGAGATTTTTGTACGGTGCGTTTTCCAAGACCTGCCGGGTGCAACTCGTTTTGCCGGGCGCTCGCGAGTGCGAAGACATCTCGCAATTCATCCATGGAACCCGTATGCCGACGCAAAAAACCTTCGATGCGTTTTATCGAAGTCCAACCGTCGAACGTAAACGTAAAAATCCAGGGTACTTGTCGGAACGGGCGCGAAAGAAATACGCCGAAAATCCAGAGCAGAGCAAAATAATCACCTGGTGTCGCTGCACTGCCCTTCAATCGAGCCAGCGTCGCAACTGCGGCCAGGTTCATGAAAAAATTGATGGAAGATCCGAAGGCTCCCATCATCTGACCATTCGTCACCATTTTTATGCGGTTGAGGGTTTCTTCCTCGCGCTTTCGAAAGATTTTTTTCTCATAGCTCTCGATCCAACCCAAGATTCGCAAAAGACGAATATTTTGAATCCACTCATTCACCAAACCGGTTCGTTCAGCGGCGAGCCTTTTAAACACTTGAAAAAATCGAGATTGGCGAACAGACAAACCAATGCTGATCGCAAGGACGCAGCACATGACGATAACTGTGACTCCGACGGGAATGCCACAAATCAAATGCACAGCAATCGGCGCACAAATGAATGGAAATATGACGCCTGCGCCTAGCGGAATCGTTTGGTCGACGATCGCAGTCGAGCCCGGAACATCCGTGGCGTAAATCGACACGACCTCACCGACCGTTTGGCCAGCGGTTTGATCGAGTCTCAACGACATTGTCTTTCGATAGATCACTTCCGAAATGACGGATTGGCGCCGCATCGCCTCGCGAACTCCGAGCCAACTGGTCAAACTCGATATCCATTGCGTCAGTAACATCGTTATGAAAGCGCCGACCAGCAAAGTCACTGCGTGATAACGGTAAAGAAAGTGTTCGAATTGCTCGAAGGCCGAAAGATTATAACCAGCTTCATGTGGGATAACAGTGAGGCGATCGACAAAGATTTTTTGTAGAAACGGAGTCGCAAGGCCGACGATCGCCGCGACAAACGAAAGCATGACCATCATCACCAACCACGGCCACCGGTCCGTTAGCATAAACCGCAGCGTCGAATTTCCCGTCTTCATTCGGCTTTGGTTTTCGGCGTGAATGTGAGGCTCGCTGAATTAATGCAGTAACGAAGTCCCGTTGGTTTGGGTCCATCTTCGAAGACGTGGCCCAAGTGAGCTTTGCAATTTCGACAGACAACTTCGACGCGGGTTCTGCCGAAGGAAGTGTCGATACGATCCTCAATCTTCGAATTCTCCTGTGACGCGCGTTTTCCGACTGCCATCGCGCTCACGATTTGGTCGGCCGGTTCGCTGAAGCTTGGCCATCCACAATGAGATTCGAATTTAGCGTTCGACGTGAAAAGAACTTCTGTGCAAACCACGCAGGCGTAATCGCCATCGGCAAAATGGTCCCAGTATTCTCCTGTAAAAGCACGCTCGGTACCGGCTTCTTGCGTAACCCGAAATTGTTCCGGCGTCAGTTGTGCTTTTAGGCGCTCTTTTAAGTTCATGGTCGCCCATGATGCCGCTTTTTGGCGTCGCTGAAAAGCTCATGAACACCGGGTCAAGACGCATTAAACTGCCGTTACCTCTCAAGATCGCCCTAGCGGTTCACGACCGTCCCGCCTGAGGGCCGCATCCTTGCAAAACTGGCTGAGATGAACCGCCCAAAGACCACCTTTGCCATCGCGCTTATGACACTGGGAATTGGCATCGGCTGCTCCCGCCAATCGACCGTCTATCCTGATCCGGCTGCACCGCAAGCGCCCGCGGCGGTGATGCCAGTCTCGACGGACGGACGGGCTTTTTTGCCAAAGGAATTTTACAACCAGTCGGTCAATCGCGCTTCAGTCGAAATTCAACCTGACGGCGTTTCAGCGACCTCGAAATCAATTCGATTTCAGACATCGAGCGGCTCCAACCCAGCCGGAGGTTTTAACGGCGTTGGCTTAGGCAATCGCGCGATCGTCGGTATCAACGGCTGGCACTCTCGCCCAGTGGCGCAGGCCGAACCGATTACCTTCGACGCAAGAAACTTTTCTGGCGTTGAGAAAATCGGCGTGAATTTACAGATCGATCTCAAGTGCGACGGCACCGCCCTCTATGTCGTAAATGCAAAAGGCTCGGACATCGCTGTCCAAAATAATTCGCCTGCAGGCGACGGTTACACTCGCTTCACAGCGTCGACTCTCGCAGCGGTTTGGCTCTCGCCGACATCATCGATTCTTGATCCTGACACCTCTGCCGTTCTTGTGCCAGCATCGGGAACCGCGGTTACGCTTTCCGCGTTGCTCACGAAATTTCCATTAGCTTGTTTGAAAAATGCGGCGACTTCGGCGATTGACCTCGCAGCGCGGGTTCCTACAGCGGCCGTTCTTATCAGTCTCGGCGATGATGCAACAGCGACGGTCAATACCACTTTCGTCCGACGCCTCACGATCGGATCAGCCGTTCATGAAAGCTTCGAATGAGAAATCTCAATTTCATCACGGCTACTGCGCTGCTGGTATTCGGGTTCTTATCGAGTTCGGCAGTCCTCGCCGCGCGGTCAAAGGAGCTTCCAGAAAAGCTGCCGAGCAAGCTGCCTGCTAAAGCGGAACGCGCGGAAGTAAAACGCAGCCGCATCGATTTCACGAAGCAAGATACTGCGGTCATTTCGGTTCCGAGTTCCCGACCCACTCACGACTCGGCGCTCATCACGCAAAAACAATCTTCGCCGACTGTCGTAAAGTCGCGAGTCTTTATCGCTGCACCCGTTGGTGACCAAGCAGAACCACTATCTTCGTTCGAGAGACAGGCTTCTTCCGCGAGAGAGGCATCACTTGAAAAACAGGCGCCTCTCGAAAAATCGGTCACAAACTTGGCAGTCGTGACAAAAGAGATTATCGGACCAATTGAACTTGTCGGCCCAAAGCCCGCGCCACCGATCGTTCTGCCACAGCCAGCCGTCGTGGAAATGGATGAATACCATCTTACGGCGAAGATCGTTGCTCCAGATATACGACGCTCAAATTTGTCGAAGGAAACTCAACCACCGACTGACAACGAAATACCAATCGAAGTCGCGCAGTCGGCCGCCATCGTCGTAACCAATGTATCGAAACCTGCAACGACTGGATTTTTGCAATCGGTTGCTCCAGAAACGATTTCGTTTTTGCGCGCCGGATATCTGAACGCGAACTACAAAAAGTTCGACGACCGCATGAACAACAGCGCGACATCTTTCGGCCTCGGTATCGCACGCGGATTTGAAACCACTTGGGGTTCTTTTGAAGCGCGCGCTGCACTCGACGCCTATCACGCAATGGACCAAAGCGTGACGGTCGACAACGTTCGGATGCTGTCGGTTCGAACCGAAGTCGCCTACTGGTTGTCGCATTCGCGCGTGAAGCCTGGTGTTTCGTTGGGTCTTGGATGGGCGGACTATTCAATTCGCAGCTATCGATCGATCAGCGGTGAAGATGAACGAACCGTTACAATTCGCACCCACGCAAAATCGCGCGCGTT
>JAYSST010000695.1:0-6635 GCA_043720435.1 Bdellovibrionales bacterium | reverse complement strand
CCTCGTCGCGGCCGGATCTCAGATCTTGCTAGAAAATCGGGACTGTCGCGCAGCTTTCTCACGGAAGTTTTGCAGAAAAAGAAGCGTCTCACGGTACGCTCTGTTGCCGGAATTGCCAATGGGCTCGGGCTGAACGCAAACGAGCGAAAATTTTTCGAGCTTTTGGTAGCCGTGGAGTCTGAGGAAGTTCGCTTGGTACACGGAGCTTTGACTCAGTCTGAACTGAAATTACAGCTCGAGAAATTAAGATCGAGAATTCTTCAAAAGTCGAAACCGAACCGGTTCAAAGACAAGCTTAAGAAAAATCTGCTGAGTCTCGATTTTTTTATGGTGTACGCGGCATTGGGCACTCTGGAGGGTGGATCCACTGTCGAATCGATCGTCAAAAAAACTAAGCTTTCACGTCCCGTCATCGAAAGAATTTTGAATTCGATGGTCATCGAAGAGTGGGCAAAACAAGTCGACGGACGGTACTTTGCCGCCGAGCGGGTGGTTGATCTTGATGGCTTGGGCGAAAATAATGGATTTCTTCAGGCATTTTCGCAAGCAGCTGCCGAACTGTCGCGAAGAGCACCAGAGTATGCTGCAGACTCTGGAAGTTTTGTTTTTTTTACGGCAATTCCAACAAGCCAAAGCCGGGTGCAGTTAATGAAGCAACGACTTCAATCGGCAATTCTGGAAGTCCTCGATGAGTTTCAAGAAGACGACGGGAGTGTTATCAAGAAAGTTACGTTTGGCATGCACTGAGTTCGACCAAACGAATTCTCCACAGGTCGCAAATTAAGACGGGGCATGGCCCAGCGCCCCGATAAAACGCTTCAACTCGAGACTGCATTTTCGATTGTTAAGGACTGTCTACAGCCTTCATCCCACGTCTGAAAGGTGCCGATAAGCCTTTAGCGGAACGTTGGATGAAGGACAGGAATTGAAAAAGATCGGCACAAGCGCGATTGCGGTCGCCATTGCTCAGACAATTGCAATCTGCGGATTAACTTCTGCAGCGCTGCTTTTTTCTGAGCGCGCGAGTGCCGCTGATGTTCCCCAATCTTTCACTCTCGATGGACGCCTCTTTTCGGACAGCCAAGGTCGAACGGCGCTCGCTGACCCGTCCGTGGTTTTCAAAGTCCAAGTTCTTGACGAAGACAAACTGTGCATCCTCTATGAAGAAACACAGACGACGAGCACCTTAGCGTCGCTCGGTTACTTCTCGATACAAGTTGGATCCTCGACGGGCTCGTTGAAGCGCACGATCACAGACTCAAATCTTTCGATGGCGTCGGTGTTCTCAAACACGGCAACGGTCGCTGGGAAAGCCGTCGCCGACGGTTCAGCTTGTTCGGTCATAGCGACCGCAGAAAAAAGACGCTACGTTCGGATCATCATCGCACCGTCGACAATGGGCGGTACCTCTAGAGTACTTGCGCCTGATTTGACAATCGATTCGGTTCCGAACGCAGTCATCGCAGAGAGCGCGGAATCGGTGCAGGGACTTCGCAAGTCCAGCATTTTGCAAATCAACACGACGGGTACGAGCGTGCTTACTCAGACGAATCTCGAAAATCTTTTTACAAGCACGGCGCGCTTTGGTGCACTCAACGCTCTGGTGAGCGGCACGAGTGTCGACTACATGCGCTCGAATTCAGTCAGCGGGGCACAGCTTCCGGTCATGGCCGGTGCACCGACGGGTCCGGCGCAGGGTTCAATTTGGTTCGATACGTCTGATCAAAAATTAAAGTATCAGACAAGCGTCGGTCCTTCGACTCTCAGTACAGGTGGCGGAACGATCACGGGTCTCACGGGCGACGTAACGGCATCCGGGTCGGGTGCGGTCGCGGCGACTGTCGCACTTGTTGGTGGATCTACCGCAGCAGCTGTCAATACTGCGACGGTTGCAGCAAATGCTGCGACCAGTGCTAACACCGTTTCTGCCATCGTTCGTCGCGATGCGAACGGAGACTTCGTAGCCCGATATGTGACGATTACTGAACTTAAGACATCAAAAATCACACTGAACGATTCAGGAACAGCCTACGTCTCGGTCGTGGCTCCGGCGACTGTGGCTCTATCCTACACATTGACGTTGCCGACCGCAGTTGGAGCCACAGGACAAGTTCTTGGAGCCATCGACAACGCTGGAACGTTAAATTGGCTGACGCCAGCAGTGAGTGACGCAAACATCACCTATGCTTCAAAAACTGCGAACACATTTTTAGCGGCACCAAATGGCGCTGCCGGTGCTCCGACATTTAGATCAATTGTACTTGCCGATCTGCCGTCGGGAGTTGCAACAACCGCAACTGGCACCGCAGGTCGACTTGCGAAGTACACCTCGGGTTCTGCACTCGCGAATTCGTTGATCAGCGACGATGGCACAAAAGTGACTGTCGCTTCGAGTGTTATCAGTACGCCCGCGGATTATCCGACCGGTGCGACCCTCGATCTTCGAACATCCAATACCCATGTGTTAAGTGGCGTCGGCGGTTCGGTGATCACGCTGCAAAATCCATCGCACGGCGGTCTCTACAACCTCGTGATTTCAGACACGGCGGTTAGGACTTACACATTTTCTGGCTGCACAAATTCGTACTTCAACCCTGCAAATGCTCCGACGACGGCGAGCGCGCAATCCGTCTATGGAATTTTGATGGTGCAGGTTGGTGCGAACTGGAACTGCTACATAAACTGGTCCTCTGGATTTCAATAGGCAACATGACGAGCAATGAGGAAACCGATGTCGGGCCGCTTATTTAAAACAAGATCGAGTGCCATCGTTGCGAGCGCAATGATGCTTGCGGCGTCGATCGGTTTAGGTCAGCAGGTTTTCTATCACCTGCTTGCTGGATCAGCCGGCGTTTCGCTTTCTTCGGCATCTCAAAATTTTTCTGAAGCAAATGGAACTTGGAGTACTTGGCCCACTGCGCTTTCTGCGTGGAGCTATCGCCGCGAGCTTGCTATCCCCGAAAGCAGCGAGCTGCTCACAAATTTCACGTTGATGGTGAAGCTAGATGGCACGCGCATCGACTACTCAAAAGTGCAGGCGTTAGGTCAAGATATTCGCTTCACCGATGTATCGGGAAATTTACTTCCCTACGAAATAGAAACGTGGAACCCAGCTGGGACTTCAACGGTTTGGGTGAGAGTTCCAAACATTGCTGCTTATCCTGCGCGCACACGGTTTTATGTATATTACGGAAATACGCTTGCGTCCGATGCGCAAGTAGCCGCTTGGGATGCAAATTACAGCGGCGTCTGGCATTTGAACGGTAGCGCGGTCGATTCAACAGCGGCTGGTGGTAACGGAACAATCACAGGTGCGACGGGAACTACCGGACTCGCTGGACAAGCGATGAGCTTTTCTGGTGCGAGTCAGTATATTCGAATCCCCGATTCGATAATTTCGAATAGCACCGTCGGAACTGTAGAAACTTGGTTCAAGACGACCAATACAGACGTGCCGCTCATCGGGTGGTCGACGACACTACCGAGCTCGGGTAATGGCAATCTCGTCCCGACGCTCTATGTAGGATCAGACGGATTTTTGCACGGTCAACAGTGGAACGGCACCGCGCCGACGATCGCGTCGACGACCGCGGTCAACGACGGGCAGTGGCATCACGCGGTTCTGACTTTCAACGGCAACACGCAAACAGTGTATCTTGACGGCGCAGCACTTGGTACTCTCAGCGGAAATATTCTGACTTACACCGCTTACACCTTTCTTGGGACGAGTAATTTTACGGGCTGGCCCGCTTCAGCCGGTGGCTGGCGATACCTGAATGGTCAACTTGACGAGAGTCGAATTTCTACGGTCGCGCGTACGAACGGTTGGATAACAGCAACCTATCGTTCGGTGCGAGACGAACTTCTTCAGTATGGCATCGAGGAATTGCCGTCGACAGGGGTTGCTCCGCTAACCGTTAATCTGGCTTCGATCTCAGTGCTCAACGTGACGGTGCCGTATACGGTGACGGGAACTGCTGCTTCGGGCGTCGACTATGTGCTGAGCAGCGGAAACGCGGTTATCACAGCCGGTTCTACGTCGGCTCCGCTCGGGATTCCGGTTTTTCGCGACAATGTTGTAGAGGGCACAGAAACTGTGATTGTCACGCTCGGAACGCCGACGAACGCACCACTTGGTGCGCCCAGTGTGCATACGCTTTCGATTCTCGATGAGACGCTTTCGCCGCCCGACGCCGTGGACGACCTTCGTACCTTAACTTCTCTCGTGCCGCTGACGATTTCGGTTTTGGGCAACGACACCGATGCCCAAGGCGACCCGCTTCAAATCACTTCATTCACAAGTCCGGCTTCGGGAACCGTGGTCCGCGTCGGAGGTACGATTGTCTTTACTCCTTCCGGCGATTTTGGCGGAACAGATTCCTTCACTTACACCATCACGGATGGACGTGGCGGGAGCGACACCGCAACTATAACTTTGAATTATCAAATTCCTTTTACTTGGACCGGCGCGGGCGGCGACGCCCTATGGACGAACGGTCTCAACTGGATCGGCGGCACGGCCCCAGGGGCGAGCGATACGGCGACTTTCAACAACCAGTGTTCGACAAACTGTAACCCACTTCAGACCGCGCCGATTTCGGTTCGTGGTGTTCGCGCTAACACGTCGTACGTCGGTACAATACAACAAGCGGTGGCTCAGACGTTCACCGTTGGAACTTTCGGGTGGCTGCAACGTGGTGGAACTTTCATTGGATCGAATGCGGAGTTTTTAATTTCGGCTGGTTCGCTTTCGGTTTTGGGAGCGAGTTCTTTCACCGCGACCACGGGTCGAACATATTGGAACATGACCCAGGCGACGAGCTCGACCGTTCTTACCGTGAGTGCGACTTCGACCTTAGTGTTTCCAAATTCGTCGAATCAAGAATTCACATTGCAATCGAATTGCGGTGGACCACGGTACCAAATCGTGAGTCCGGTGACGGTCAGCTTTTATAACCTAACAGCAGGCTCGACGGTCACGGGTTGCGGGGCGCCGAAGTTTGGAAACTCGGTCGGCGTTATCGAAATTCGAAACGACTTTTACTATTCATCAAACCTGGGCACCGAAACCGAAGGCGTTTATCACGTATATGGAAATGTAATATCAAATGGACCCATCGTGACGAGCAATTCGACTTGGTGGATGAAGGGCGCGACACCCACAACGTATGGTGGAACCGTCGCCGGAACGCTTGATCAAGTTATAGTCGACAAGGGCGTCGGAAGCTTCACGCCAGCTGGCGGTGTAACAGCGTTTGAAGTGAACGGTCTAGAGGTTCGTACGGGCTCGATGACCCTGCCTGCCACTTTCAGGATTACGAAACGCGGCACTGTGATTCCGGAGCTTTTGAAAGTTGCAGTGGGCGCCTCGCTCACTGTGCCGGTCGGGTCAAGCATCGATGTCACGGCCCATGGCCAGTGCGGGGGGCCGGTCTATAACATCGATGTCGATGGCAGTTTTAACTTCGAAAATTTGTCGTTTGTCGGCGCTTCAACTGGGTGTGGCGGCGCCACGATATTGGGTGCAGCGGGTGATACGTTCAACGTGAAAAAGAATCTGACACTCGGTGGCTCGGTCGAAATGAACATTAACTTCGATCTCGAGGGAAGTTTACTCAGCGGAGGCGGACAGGTTTACGGACCGCTCGGACTTAATTTCCTAACAAACGCTGCCAACGTGACAGCCGCGACCGGTTCAACGACAGGTTTTGCGACGGGTCCATGGGTCCTCAACAAAACTGGAAGAACAACGACATTGCAAAATGTCTTTGCACTGAGCGGCGCTGGACAACCGTTGACAGTTTCTGCAGGTGTGCTTGATCTCAACGGAAGAAATTTAACGGTCGCCGGAATTGTTACAGTCGCATCAGGTGCGAAGATTTTGTGTAGCGGTGCGACTCTCACTGCCGGCTCTTATTCTGTTCAAGGTGAGATCTCGTGCGGGACAGGAATCGGTATTACTTGGACTGGTGCCGCGGGCGATGGTTTGTGGACGACCGCCGGTAACTGGACAAACGGTAATATTCCAGGCGCAAGCGACATCGCACTTTTCAATGCCGGATGTACGAACTGTAATGCGTCGATCAACACCGGCATTTCGGTTCGCGGAATCTCGTTAATCTCAGGTTACACTGGAACGCTGACGCAGAACGCGGCTCAGACAATTAACCTTGGCAGTGCGGGACTTTCGATAGCGGCCGGAACATTTAACGGCAGCGATGCCAACTGGCAGGTCGATGGTCCGATTGCTGTTTCCGGAGGAACGTGGCGGGCGACATCGACGAACACGACATTCGGTTCAAGCTTTGCCGTCAGCGGCGCTCCGACGTTCAATCACAACAATGGAACCGTGATCGCCTATGCGCCAGCTTCAACAAGCCACGCGTTTAATTCAGGCAGTTTTGTTTTCAACAACTTCACTCACACGGGCGAATACACGACCTACACAATCTCGGGAACGCTGACGGTCAACGGCTCGTTGAGTCTCGCTTCTAGTTCGTACGGCGCCATCAATGGAGGAACGATTGATGCTAAAGGCAACGTTACGAGCACGTCTTATGGAAAACCAGGTTCGACAGTCATTAGATTGAGCGGATCAACGAATCAGACAATCACCGGCAGCGGTGGTAACTCGA
>JAYSST010000694.1:0-1063 GCA_043720435.1 Bdellovibrionales bacterium | reverse complement strand
ACTGCTCACTAAGGCAGTTTCCGCCAACTAAGGCTCGTACATCTGTACCGAGCCTTTTTTATTTTCCCGACTCGTCCCCTCGAATGAAGCTAAAATGACATAATTTCGGGGTACAAAGTGTCCACCCGCCAATTAGTGAGAGGTGGAGAGATTTTTCTTTTGGTAATTCGAACCAACTGAAACCTCGAATCACGACCTGCAAGCCTCATTCGGCGCACGCGGCAGGCCCCTAAAGCAGCCCAAAACACGAAATGCGATCGGTTTCACGTCCCGGCTTGGCAACACCAGCTTCCGCGCCTCGATAATATCTTTATTTCGGGGTACACTCAAAAAATCGAAAAAAGAGGAAAATAAATGTTCGACCTGCAAACAAGACAAAAGGGTGTTGGCCGCCCTGAAACGACGTCAGTTCGCGCATTTGAAATGATGTACGCGATCTGGCGTTTTGGAAGTCTCGGCACAAAGGCGATTCACCGAATCGTCGCGCCGAAAAACAGCGACTATGGCGTTTCCAAAGAGCTTATCAAACTCGAAACTCGTGACTTGATCGAAGGACATAAAGATTGGCTGATTGGTTTCCGCTGGTTTTTAACGGCAAAAGGCTACCACGCCTTAGAGCCCGTAATCGCCGAACGAATTGGTCTACCCAAAGTCGCGATTGAAAAGTCGATCTCGAGCCTTAGAGAGAGCGAACGCAGCCAGTGGTGTCACTTTCACGAAGACATCCTTCTTTTGCAGCAGACGCTTATTGCACTTTGTCCGGTTCCCGAGGCGGAAGGCGTTTTGATGCGTGAGATGTCGACGTCGAAAATTCGCGATGTTTATCCATGGCTACCAAAGCTCGGTTACGAAAAACCCGGAGCCATTGTTCATTGGCCCACGGGACGGCGCGGCCGAACCTTTGCCATTGATGTTGTTCCTGCGTCTCAGAACTTTAGGACTCGCATGCAAGGCGTGCGGCCACTGACGACGTTGAAATGTGATCTCATCTTTTTGATTTTTGAAAATCGTCACGAGTTCGACCGCACGCACCGAATCACGTTTGACCACGCGATGCATGAAT
>JAYSST010000693.1:0-1064 GCA_043720435.1 Bdellovibrionales bacterium | reverse complement strand
TGGGACAAGCAACAGGAATCATCTTTGGACTGCTTTCGGCGCTCTTCTACAGTGCGTACATCTTGCTATCGTCCCATTATGTAAAGAACGAAGACCCGATGGTCTCTACTTTCTGGATTCAGCTCGGAGCAGGACTGACGTTGTTCGCTTTGAGCTTCACATCGATGGATCGCTCGGCAGAAGTTTTGCGTCTGGCGTGGATCGAGATCGGCTTAATCGCCCTGATTTGTTCTGTGCTAGCGATGTGGCTCTTTCTTTCAGGGCTTTTGAAAGTGCAAAATTGGGAAGCGGCGCTTTTGTCGATGGCCGAACCCATCACAGGAGTGCTGCTTGGAGTGCTCGTTCTCGGAGAACGATTGACCGTTTTACAAAGTATCGGCGCGGGTTTGGTGCTCGCAGCTCTTGCACTCGTTTCATTACCGAAACGCTCTAACGTGCCGACCGGCAATATTTAATCAGTGACGGATACCATTTTGCCAGCGACTGAGCTCGAGTCTCGAGAGTCGCAAGGTCAAGAAATTCTTCGACGGTGTGCATGCTCCCACCGACCGGACCCAAGCCATCAAGAATGAGCAAATCGGGGCGAGACATGTGGTTTACATCGCCGGCTCCGCCAGCTTTTGACGGAAGCAGTGTCGCGCGGCTTTCGGTAGCAGCGATCATCGTGCAGAGTTCTGTAACAGTTGATTCCGCGAATTCATCAGCGTCAAACGGAGGGCAGTCATCGACAATCTCAAAACTAATTCGCGGCTGCTTTCCAGATAAGTTCGTTTCACTCGGAGAAACCAGGATTTTAACAATCTCACTGTGCAAAGCTTCGCGCTCATCGAAATTCGAAAAGCGTGTGTCGAGTTTCATAGACACTTTTTCGCAGACAACGTTGTGACGATTACGACCGCCTTCAATGTGTCCGACGTGCATCGAGATGCCAAGTCCTGGTGCCGAATTGAATTGGGAGCGAAGGCGATCCCGCGCTTCCAGAAGTCGCACTACGATTCGCGCGGACTCGTGAGCCGCGTTAAGTTCTTCACCACGACACCGTCCCGCATGTGCCGCAATTCCAC
>JAYSST010000692.1:0-1066 GCA_043720435.1 Bdellovibrionales bacterium | reverse complement strand
AAAAAGCTGTCGGCGGCAAAGATGTGTCACCCGAAGTAAATCAGTTCCTCATGTTACTAGCTGAAAAAGGTCGTCTTGGTATTTTCTCGGAAGCTGTTGAAGCGTTCCAAGACGAGATCGATGCATCAAACAACTTGTGCCGAGGCTCTGTTCGTTCAACGACGGCCCTTGCTCCTTCGGAACGAACTCAGATCGAGAAAACGGTCGAGGGTGTTTTGAAGAAAAAAGTAATCATGACTTATAAAGTAGACCCGAGCGTTATCGGCGGTTTGGTTGCCCAGGTCGGCAGCCACACTTTCGACGATTCTCTGTCCTCTCATCTTCGACGGATGAGTGAAGAGCTTAAAAGAAAATATTAGCCAAAGACCGTGCCAGAGACCGTAGCCAGAGATTTTTTTAGGAGATTGTTTTAATTATGGAATTACAGATTCGCGCAGACGAGATCAGCAAAATCCTCAAAGAGCAGATCAAAGGTTATTCGAAATCAGTAGAAATGAGCGAGACGGGGACTGTTCTCTCTGTCGGTGACGGTGTCGCGCGCATCTACGGTCTCGAAACCGCAATGCAGGGTGAGCTCATCGAGTTCCCTGGCGAAGTCTCCGGAATGGTTCTCTCTCTCGAGAGCGATTCTGTCGGCGTCGTTATTTTCGGAGAAGATCGCGGTATCCGAGAAGGCGACACAGTTAAACGTACGGGAAAAATCGTAAGCGTTCCTGTCGGCGAAGCGCTTCTTGGTCGCGTCGTTGACGCTCTCGGAAATCCTATCGACGGACGCGGACCTATGGTCACGCCTCACTCGAGCATCGTCGAAGTAAAAGCGCCGGGAATCGTTTATCGCCACCCAGTTCAAGAGCCGCTTCAGACTGGCATTAAAGCAATCGACTCGATGATACCAATCGGACGCGGTCAGCGCGAATTGATCATCGGCGACCGTCAGACCGGAAAGACGACGATCGCACTCGACACGATCATTAACCAAAAAGGTCAGAACGTTCATTGCTTCTACGTGGCAATCGGCCAAAAGCGTTCGACGGTTGCTCTCGTTGTTGAAAAACTTCGTGCTGCT
>JAYSST010000691.1:0-6666 GCA_043720435.1 Bdellovibrionales bacterium | reverse complement strand
TAGGCGGACGAAAAAAATGACCATGTGGTCGACCGCAAGAGTGACGCACTTGCATAGTATGTTTAGTGGCCAAGAAGAATTTCCACAGAATGTGGACTTGTGGCGTGTGTCACGAGGCTTGGACCCGGACCGACGCCCCATTGCCCCGGTACAAACCGCTGTATCCGGCTGTGTTCGCGAAGGCGGGGGATGTCAAATTGCACATAGTTTGGATAACGAATCAAAACCTTCTCAAAGGATGCACGACAATGGCAAATCCCACTGGACAAGATACGAATCAAACGAAAACGGCTCCACCAAAAATCGACCAACCGGCTCGTGATTTCGTACCTGCAGAAAAAGATTTGAAAAACACCGGCAAAGACGGCGCCTCAGAAAGCAAAACTGCAACGGGCACCACAGCCCCAGTTTCGGACACAAAAAAGAATTAGTGCACGACAGATAGTTTCCGTAAAAAAGCCGGCTTTGCGCCGGCTTTTTTTTGCTTTGCGAAGAAATGGCACCTAGATTCGAAATTAATGGCCACCATCTTCACACACGCGCTCGTTGGAGCCACCCTCGTCTCGGGCATGTCGGCTCCACGCCGAAGTACGCGAAATTACATCATCGGTGCAACGACGGCGATCATCCCCGATTTCGACTACTTCGGTTTTATCAATCGTGTTCCGTACGCGAGTCTTTGGGGACATCGTGGCCTCACTCACTCGCTTGTTTTCGCGGTAGCAGTGGGCCTTGTGGCGATGCTGCTCGCGAATAGAAAACCGCGCGCACTAAGCATAGATTTCTTCATGTTGTTCTTTTTGACGACGATCTCTCACTCGCTCATCGATGCGTGTACTAATGGCGGTCTCGGCGTTGCACTTTTCTCGCCGTACAATACTCATCGTTACTTTTTCCCTTGGCGGCCGATCCAGGTTTCGCCGATGGGGCTCGGATTTTTTTCGACTCAAGGACTATCGGTTCTCTTTAGTGAGTTCTGTTGGGTCGTCATCCCGTGCGCCACCTTTTACGTTTTGCGGAAGCTCGCCGGACGAGTGAGATTGGTCGCACCGTGATTTATAACCCAAGCCGTTTCTCGACAAATCCCCGGGTGACAGCGATCTTTCATGGACCCCATGCATATATTACGCCGAAGTGGTACGCCGAAGACAACGTGCCGACTTGGAACTATTCCGTCATTCACGCGAAGGGCACCGTCGAACTTATTGAGGACTACGAGCAGATCTTGGTCTGTCTTCGTGATCTTGCAGTTCACGCCGAACGTCATTGGCCGAGCGGTTGGAAGTTTTCCGTTCCAGACGATCTTAAAGATCCCATGCTGACGAAGCAAATCGTCGGCTTCAAGATTGCGGTTTTAGACATTCAGCACAAAAACAAAATGAGTCAGCATTATCCGCCAGAAGACATCGTCGGGGTTCTGCGCGGACTTGGCGAGCGCAGCGACGACAACAGTCATGGCGTTCGCGATGCGATGCTTAAGTTTTTTCCGGATTTGAAGGTATGAATTTTTCCTTCACTCCTCTTACTGATGTCCACATTTCGCTATTAGCAAAGTGGCTGCAAGAGCCGCACGTCAAAGAATTTTGGCAAGAGACAGAAGACTTAAACGAATTGCGAGAAAAGTTTCTTGGCCTAACGTCCACGCGCGGGGTCTCGCCCTACATTGTTCAGCTTGATGGCACCGACATCGGTTACATTCAAAGCTACGAAGCGTGCAAAGTCGGCGGTGGTTGGTGGCCGCATGCAAAGCGGGGAGTGTTTGGGGTCGACCAGTTTATCGGGGTAGCAGACATGGTAAATCGCGGAGTCGGAACCGAGTTACTTCGACAATTCACGACTGAACTTTTTAAAAATCTTCAAGTGCGAGAAATTATCACCGATCCCGAGCCGGGTAATGCCCGTGCCATTCGCGCCTATGAGAAGGCCGGATTCGTTGCTGCCGGCGAAATTAAAACGCCCGGTGGGACCGCACTGTTGATGAAGATGATGCGACCGCCGTGACGGGTGCACTCTGCTTCAATCCGAAAGATCCGTTTCCGTTGATTGAGACCAATACCGTTTCATACGCAGAGGAAAAATTGCATGCGGCGCAAGTCGACGTATGGCTCGGAATCAGGGCTGAAGAAATCGAAAAACAAATCGCGCTGAAGCAGACGTCAAAAGAACGGAATCGCGAATTTTGGATCGGAAAGTCTGTTGAAACATTCTCAACTCCCTACACCGAACTTCGATCGATCATAGAAGATTTGCGTCCCGTTTTTGCCGACTCAAACGAACCGGCGATCGTCGATCTCGGCGCGGGTTACGGGCGTATGGCGCACGTCGTGGACGCGCATGCTCCGCTGGTGCGATTCGTCGGGTATGAATTGTTAGTCGAACGACAGGCAGAAGGTCAGCGTGTCATCGCACTGCGCGGACTCGGGCGGGCAGTATTGAAACATCAAGATGTCACGTCGCTCGAATTCGAAAGTCGAAGTGCTTCGGTTTTTTTTCTCTATGATTTTGGATCGCGTGCGGACGTTGAAACATGCATAGAGAATCTAAAACGGCTTGCGACGCAAAGGACGATAACCGTCATCGCGCGGGGCGGGCGGTCGCGAGAAGTCATCGAAAAACAACACCACTGGCTTTCGCAAGTTGTAAAGCCGCTCCATCGCAAGCACTATTCAATCTACAGATCTGGTGGGCGGTCGTTGGAGAACTCGTGAAGCCTTTCTTAACTTTATTTTTGACGGGACTATTCGCAAGTTTTGCCAATGCCCAGGGAGTTCCATTCGGCGCGCTCGCCGGCGAACTTCTGCAAACCACTTTTCAACTTGAGACCCTTGGTCCATCGATTAATGCCGAACGTGCGGATGAGTCGGTCGCGCATTCGCGTATCGAGGCTTCGGTGCCGTTCGCTCAAAGTGAAACCGATGCCTATGCAATTCAAGTTCGCGCAACTCGGCTGACTCTTGATCGCGACCGCGCAACTCTAGCGGCGAACGGACGGATTCCGCGGGATCTCGGATCTTTTGCTGTTGGACCCTTTGCCCGAAAGAAACTCGAGAGCGGTGACATAATTGCTGGCGATATTCAGTTGGGTCGTGCGGGCACTCGACTCGGGTCAAACGAAACGCCGACGACAGTGTCCGCTAGTTTTTTCTGGGCTCGTAAAAAGGACGCCGATGAAGGGCAGTGGATATTTCTTTTAAGTTTTTCGAACTCGCGGTCGAGCTTTAACAACGTTCCGTTTCCCGGTTTCGCCTACGTGAAATCCTTCAATTCAGAATCGGCACAGGGAATTTGGGCTGCTGGCGCTCCGTTCTTTTTCACAATGATTCGCTCGCAACCGTGGTCATTCACAACTCTCATCACACCATTTACCAGTTTCATTGAAACTGGATATTCGTTCGTGGGACCATTCGGAGCCTTCGCGCGTTTCGGCTGGCAGCCGCAAGGTTTCAAAGTCGCCGGTGGACCAAGCGAGCGACTCGTGTATGAGGAATTTCGCACGGTCCTAGGGGTTCGTGGACCGGTTGCGAAGGGAACAATGGCGAGTTTGGGCGCGGCCTATAGCGACGGTCGTCGTGTGGTGTGGAGCGATTCGATTCTGCGCGCTGGCGACAATCAGTCGCGGCTAGAAGACGAAGTAAGCCTTTTCTTAAGCGTTAACGCGCGCTTCTAGCGGTGAACTACGAACGGAACGCGTGAAGACGCCACCCAAGCGGTCGGCCGTGGTCGCGCAATTTCTTTTCTTCCGCCAATAGCCCTGCATTTTGCGAGAGCAATGGCGACTGGGATTGAATCATCAATTTAAAGTCGGTGGCGATATCCAGCAGTGCAATATCACCAAGTGTGTTGCCAGCAGCGAGAACTGGCTTTCGACCACCAGTTACTTTCAAAAGTGCTTCCGCTTTGCCTTGGCGATATGTGATGGGCGTTTTCACCAATTCAGTAACAATATCTTTTCCGGTAGAGCTTGGAACAGTTTCAGTTTCGATACCCAAAACGTTGATATAGGGAACTTCGAGCAACGCGAGTGCAGCGGGTTCGACCGCCCACTTCACTGAAGCCGTGACGACGTATATTTCGAAACGCGCCTCGTGCAGACGCTTAAAAAGATTTTGAATGCTGGCGAAAACTGGCCACGGTTGGTGCGATTTAAAGCAATGGCTCGCCCACTCGCGCACTTGCGCAAGGTCGTGGCCTGCAGAAACCTGAGCGAGCCACGCATAGGCTCCGTGGGGATCGCGCTTTTGCCAGTTTCGATAATGCGCCCAAGGATCGGGCGGCAGGTTTTTGAAACCGCAGTTGTCGAGTTGCCATTGAAAAAAAGTTTCGCCGGCATCTTCGTCCCACAAGGTTCCGTCAGCATCAAATACGGCGATAGGCGGCGAATTTACGGTCGACGATTGCGCGCGAGCGACACAATTCTCGATATCGCTCCAAAGTCCCGAGCTGAACTCATTGACCGCTTCAAGTGGCTTTGGAATATTGCCTCCGTAAGGAAATTCAGACATGAGCGAGATTTCACAGTATCCCGAATTACAGATTCTTTCGGCAAGCGATCAAGCAGAAGTGCTCGCATTTTCTCGCTCCCGCGCGAACAAAGAGGATCTGTTTATCGAATGGAGCGCTCCTTGGCGCCAAGAATCGCTCGAACATTATTTAAAAATCGGTTGGTCGATGGCTCGGCGGGAGGCATCAACCGGTCGGCTCGTTGGATATGTTCTCGCGCAGCCATTTCTTTTTTTGCGCCGCCAAACCCAGACCGTTTGGATCGAGTATGTTGAAGGTGAAAGCGCGGCGATTGTATCTGAGCTCGTCGACACGGTGATTCGTATTTCTCGCGAAAAGCATATGCAGCGTGTTTTGATCGAATTTGACCTCTCGCAAGTGGACTTAGGGCTAGGCGAGCTGATTCGCAGCCGCAATGGTAGGATGATCGAGCAAGACATCTTAGAATTTGCCACAACCAAAAGTTGAGCCTCATTGGCTCAAAAGGCTGAGACACAAATGGCTGAACACGGCGATGCACATTCACTTCGACTTTCCGTTCACGATCGCACGGCGATGATTGAACACATGAAGAACGAAACATTTGATCTTGCGATCATTGGCGGCGGCATCACTGGTGCCGGCGTGGCGCGAGATGCCGCTTCTCGCGGAATGAAAGTCGCTTTGATCGAAGCAAGCGACTTTGCCTGTGGTACAAGTTCGCGCTCGTCAAAACTGATTCACGGCGGAATTCGTTATCTTGAAAATTATGAATTTCATCTCGTGTTCGAAGCGCTGAGTGAACGAGCACTGCTCTTCGACATCGCACCAACACTTGTGCATCCGCTTCGATTTGTTCTGCCGCTTTATGAGGGCAACCGAGTTGGAATGCTTATGATGGGCCTCGGAATGTGGACCTACGACGCACTCTCGCTCTTCGAAGCGCCCGAGCCGCACGAACGTCTTTCTGCCGATGAATCGGTCGAACGTTTACCGCTGCTTCAGCGTAACGGCCTCAAGGGAAGTTATGTATATAGCGATGCTTACATGGATGACGATCGATTGGTTTTAGAAACGATGCGATCAGCTGTGTCGATGGGAGCAAAGGTCGCTAATCGTGTGAAAGCTGCGGATGCGATCATGAAAAATGGTGCCGTCACTGATATCGTTTGCCACGACACGGTGTCAGGTAAGAGCTTTAACCTCAAAGCAAAACACTTCGTCAGCACCGTAGGCCCTTGGACCGACACAGTCGCTGTCGATCTTTTAAAACAGTGGAAGAAAGTTTTGCGCCCGTCAAAAGGTGTGCATCTCACATTCAACCGATCGCGTTTCGATGTGAAAGACGCCATCGTCATGGCGGCCGATAACGAAAAAAGGATTGTATTTGGAATTCCACGGCACGAGATGTTCATCATCGGAACCACGGATACCGATTATCCGGGCGATCCGAAAAATGTTTCGGTCTTGAAAGAAGACGTCGATTATTTGCTCAATGTTGCAAATGAGTACTTTCCAGGTGCGGCACTGACTGAAGCCGATATTGTTGGCAGCTATGCTGGGGTCCGACCGCTCGTTAATGATGGTTCAGAAACTGAATCGAAAACTTCACGCGAACATTTGATCCACAATGACGAGCGCAACATGACGTTTGTTGCCGGCGGGAAATACACAACCTACCGTCGAATGGCGCAAGACACAGTCGAATCGACGCTCGACTTCTTCGACACCAACGACCGCGTTCGGTTTGGTCGATCACAAACGCAATCGCCACTGAATCCGCTGGCTACAACAGATCGACTCGGCAACGCACGGCGGGGGATTGACCGTTTCGTCAATGAAACAGGGCTTTCGCGCGATGTTCTCAAAATCATGGTCGAGCGTCACGCAAGCGAGGTTGAACGACTCTTTCAATTTGATCCGGGTGCGAAGTTTTCGCAAGACGAGCGCATGTGGACGATGGAAGCAAAACACGCGATTCGTGAAACGATGTGTGATTCGCTCGTCGATTTTTATGCTCGTCGGGTTCCGCTCGTCCTGTCACGGGCCGATCACGGATTGCCGTTCGTCGAGCGCATCAGCCAAGCTTTTCAAGAGGAACTCAGTTGGTCAGCCGCTACAAAGGCGACACAAGTTCAACTTCTGCATGAATATCTGAAGCGTGAATTTGCGTGGCGCACCGCTTAG
>JAYSST010000690.1:0-2659 GCA_043720435.1 Bdellovibrionales bacterium | reverse complement strand
CACATGGCACAAAGCGGTGAAAATCCAGGTTTAGGCGGCGGAACAAAAGGCTTAGCGGTGGTTCCGGCACCAGGCGGAATTTTACGAACCGCGTTTGTCGGCGGTGCTTCAAAAGGAATCGGCCGGGCCGTCGCCCGGCACTTCGCCTCGCGCGGAATTCGCGTGATTGCATGCGGGAGATCCGAAGCCGATCTCAAGATCCTCATCGATGAATTGCCTTTGATCGAAGTGAAAAGCGCGGCACTGACGCCGACCGAATTAAAGACGCACAAAGCTTTTGTTTGCGACTTGTCGAAGACATCCGAACTTGAGGGACATTTAAAAAAACTCGTGCTCGAAATGGGAGCCGTCGACATTCTCGTTTTGAATTCTGGCGGTCCTAAAGGCGGGCCGATTCTCGAGGCCGATCCAAACGAATTTCGACAAGCAATGGAAGGCCACTTGGTCGCCAACCAAATTCTATGCAAGACGTATGTTCCCGGAATGAAAAATCGCAAAGGTGGGCGCATCATCTCGATTTTGTCGACGTCGGTTCGACAGCCGATTGCGGGTCTTGGTGTATCGAACACCGTTCGTTGGGCGATGACGGCATGGTCGAAAACTCTGGCCGCAGAACTTGCGCCATTTGCGATCACAGTAAACATGGTCTTACCTGGATTCACCAATACGGCGCGACTCGAAGAGTTGTCGGACGCGGCGGCTTTGAAACGCGGAATTACAAAACAACAAGTCGTCGATGAGTGGATTAAGTCGACTCCGATGGCCCGTCTGGGCGAACCCGAAGAAATCGCAGCAGCTGTCGCCTTCTTCGCTTCGCCTGCAGCGTCGTTCATCACTGGGCAAGCGCTCGCCGTCGATGGTGGAAGACTAGGTTCCGTATGATTTTCGTCGTGTTGCTGCATTCAGCAAGGGCGCTGCGATGAAGTACGATGTTTTTTTCTCGATATGCCAGACTCCGGTTGACGGATACACGCCGTCCGAAAAAGTCATGCTGCAAAACTTTTTCGATCAAGCGATATTAGCCGACGAACTTGGCTATGGTTGTGCGTGGGTTGCCGAGACACATCTCAGCTGTCAGGTGCAAAAAAGAAATCCAGGTGCGGTGATTCCGCATTTCGAAGGCGAGATTGGACTCAATACCGATATCCTTCAGCTGGCGCACGTCTTGTTTGCTCGGACTAAAAAAATTCACATCGGTTCGGCGATCCGCAATATTCAGTGCAACGGCGGACCTGTCGCGCACGCCGAAGCCATAAAAATGTTTCTGACTTTGCACGACCTCGCCATCAATTCTGGGCGAGCGGGCGAAGAGCGCTTGCTAGAAATCGGTTTTGCGTCGGGAAGGTTTCCATTCTCGAACGTTCCGTATGGAATCGCGCCACGAAACTCAATGGAGAAAGCCGCGTGGCCGGCGCTGCGTGGACTCGTTTTTCAAGAAGCGACCGAGATCTTTCTGCGATTGCTGAAGGGCGAAGTTCTAGGTTCAAAAGACATCCGCCCAAAAATCCTAACACGTCAGCATTTCAGATCAGATGCCGATTGGCTGAAGGTGCTAAGTGCGAGTGGTGGACACGGTGACATCACCAAAGATGACCGGGTCATCGTTCCTCCGTTCTGGAAGTTTGACCAAGTCGGTGTGATTCCTTTCGAAGCGCCAATGAAGAACTTGCGGCTTACGATCGGTGCGCACGACGCTGAAACCCAGAATTTTGCGAATACGATTTTGCCGGTCGGCGTTTTTAATCTTTCGATCACACCAAGCGCGCAAATCGAAGAGACCCACGCAAGAATGAAGACGGTCTACAATAAACAACCGTGGGGCGCAGCCGACGGCAAGTGGTCGAGGCGTTTGATGCCACGAACAGTCTTGGTTTTTGTCGATGAGGATCGCGTGAAAGCCAAAGTCGCAGCAGAAAAAGCAGTCGCGACTTATTGGAAAGCAGTCGAAGGCACTTTAGATCCAACCAAGGTTGCGCAAGCCGTGGACAACGCCATCGTTGGCGAACCGCGCGAAGTCGCAGAACAGATGAATCAGCGCTTCAACGAAGACGATCGGTTGATGCTTTGGTTTGATTTCAATAATCACGATAACGAGGCGGTTAAAAAATCGATGCGCCTGTTCATGGAGAAATCGGCGCCGTTTGTGACGGGAACCCGCGCAGTTGTTGGCGGTGATCGTGGCTAAAACTGATGACGTTTGGGTGCCGCTGGTCGATTACCGTCGTAACGGAATAAGTGAAGTCACGATTCACGGTGCGGTTTCTTGGGTGAGCGGCAAAAACGTGATTCATGCGTGGGGCGGAAACGTCATGTGTTACGGCCGCTCGATGATGAAGCCGCTGCAGTTGAAAGTTTTTGCTAAAGATCTCGATCAGATTTTGCCGATCGAATCAAAAGCGGTATCGGTCGCCTCACACAATGCCGAACCCGAACACATCAAAGCAATTCAAGCGATTCTTAATCCGAGCGAAATGGGTTTGATGCAGACTCCGTTCGCGTTGCCGATGGTACAGTTCGGACGACAGATGCGTCGTGCCCGCCGCTGGTATCACCCTTGTTCGGGAAAGCACGCAGCGATTTTGCGCGGGTGTCAGATTCGCGGATGGTCGCGAGTCGGCTATACATGGCCGCATCACCCGTATCACCAAAGTTATCTAGA
>JAYSST010000689.1:0-6681 GCA_043720435.1 Bdellovibrionales bacterium | reverse complement strand
GTGGCAGCTTCAGATTGGACCTACAATCGGCTCAGTCAAAGTTTAAAGCGAGGCGAATTCGCTCCGCTCTACAGCCTGTTTGGTGAGGAAACTTTCTTAGCGGATCGTGCTAAGGAAGAAATCATCGAAGCTATCGTGCCCGAAGGCATGCGTGATTTTAATCTCAACGTCTTTGATGCCGCCGATTGTGATGTCGCTCGCGTACGAGATGCTCTCGAGACGCTTCCTATGATGTCGCCGAATAGGCTTGTCGTTCTCACAAACGCGGACAAGCTCAAGGACAAAGAGTGGGAAGTTTTGCAGCCACTCATTGAGAATCCGCACGTCGGCACGGTCCTCGTAGTCACAGCTATCAAGGTCGACAAACGGAAAAAAAATTGGAAACGTCTGCTCGAATCGGGCGTTGCCCTCGAGTGCAAACGTCCCTATGAAAATCAGATTCCTGAATGGATTGATTTCCTGTCGGGTCGTCACGCTGTAAGTTTTAACGAAGAATCGGCGAGTGCTCTGCAACAGATCGTCGGTTCGAATCTTTCAGATCTCGATGGAGAAATTCGCAAGATTTCGATTTACTGCGGCGGTAAAAACTCGAGCGGTGGCCCGAGGAAAATCGTCAATGCTTCTGTCGAAGACGTCACAAAAGTCGCATCGCCCGTGAAAATCGAAAGTGTTTTCGATTTCGCAGAAGCGGTTGGCCGAAACGATCGTGCGCGTGCCCTCGTCTGCCTGGCGAATCTTTTGGACCAGGGTCAGAATGAAATTGGAATCATCGCGCTCGTCGCTCGCCACGTCCGAATCTTGCGTTCGATGATCGAAGGGCTTCGTGAAGGCATGTCGGGCGCAAGACTTGCCTCGAGAGCCGGAGTTTCGCCATTCTTCGTTCGCGATTACACCGAACAAGCCCGTCTGTGGACTCCGACGAAAATCGATCAAACGCTAGAGGCTCTCTTCGACACGGACCGAGCTCTCAAGACATCTCCCGTTGTTTCGCACATCTGGCTAGAGAGCTTTATAGTCCGCGTCTGCGGCTAGTTGAACCTTCGGTCTCGTGGACAAAAACCTTGTTTCATCACAGGTGGGGAGCCTGCCTCAGTGCCCGAACGGCGCCCCCGGATCGGCCGCAGGGCGCGAGCGGAGCGAGAGACCAAATCAGCAGCAGATAACTCTTCTCAAAAACCGCCACCTGGTCGAGGAAAACAAGACGAGAGTCTGGCTCAATCTTTAGGCTAGATCCGCCGAAAAGTAGGTATGCCGAAGGTCTTTCAAGCGCAGCCACAAACAGCAACCGTTACGCCGATCGGTAGCAAATACCGAGAAGAGGCATCTCGTCGTCGAACTCCGAGACGGGCGTATCACCGAACCGCCGGTGTTCTCGTCGGTGGTAGGTATGCGGTTTTCGAAGGACGCTCGCTGTCCGAAGGTGGAATCGGCGTTACCATCAGTGACGATCTCGAGACCCAACCCGTGCTCGAAAAAATATCGACCGGAGCGAAAGTTCTCGTCTCGTTAATTTTGCCATCGGGAGCGGCTTTAATTTTACGCGGAGTCGTAGTTCACTACGGAACCGACAAAGCCGTCGGTCACTCCATCGGAATTAGATTTGAGGCATTCGCGCTGAATCAGCGCCGTGAAATACGAAATTACGTTAGCGCAAAAGAGTTCGGAGAATCCGACCACGCTTAAGCTGAGGCCGTGCTTGGCAAATCCATCAACGACCTTACGTCAGACTTATTCCGATTACTTCAAGACAGCTTTTGCAGTTTGCTCAGACAAGCGGCTGAGTTTACGAGCTGCCGTTTTAGCGTGCAAAACGCCCTTTGTAGCCGCTTTCGAAACTTTGCTCATGTAAGCGCGGAGGGCTTCTTGAGCACCTTTTTTATCGCCAGAAGCGATCGCCGTGCGCAGTTTTCTTTCGAAAGTGCGAACCGAAGAGAGCGCGGTTGTGTTGCGTTGGTTGCGTTTAACGCTCTGACGAGCGCGTTTTGCAGCGGACTTATGATTTGCCAAGGTACTTCCTCATCAATAACGTGATTCAAAACGTCTGTTTAACGTTTTATCTGGATTCAAGAGGACATGGGCTAACACGCTTTGGGTCAGCTTGGCAAGCGTGGGAGTCGTTGACGTGGGAGTAAAAGGAGCGTGAGAAAGTCGGAAAAATCCGCTCATGACGAACCTAATGGCCCTCTCGTCGATCCGAACGTAGGCCCGGGTGGCCATTCGCAAAACGAGCGTCGCGCTGTGACAGCTGCGGCCTTTGTTTTCGCGCTCGGAACCTTCGCTTCCCGCATCCTCGGACTTATCCGCGATCGCATGACGGCGCAGTACTTCTCGGCCGAAGTCAGGGACGCCTTTGTTGTCGCATTCCGACTCGCCAATATGTTTCGACGCATTTTGGGAGAAGGAGCACTTTCGGTTAGTCTGATTCCAGTCTTGGTCGAACTCTTGACCAAGAAAGCCAACGCCGGCGAAACCGATTCGGAACATCACCAAGCCGCTCGACGATTGATCGGTTCGATCTTCACCTTGTTGCTGACGATCACAAGTACGCTCTCGCTCCTTGCGATCATTTTCATGGACGACATTTTGCGTCTTCTCGTCAGCGGTGAAGGCTATATGTCTGTCCCGGGAAAATTTGAGCTGACGGTCAGCCTCTCACGCATCATGTTTTCGTTTCTTATCCTGATCACCCTCTATGCGTTTTTCATGGCAATTCTAAATTCGCTTAGAAAGTTCGCTTTAGCGGCCATTGCTCCAATCATGTTTAACATCGCGATGATCGCGGCAGCCCTTGTTTCGCGCGAATTTGCGGCTCCTGAAAAAGTTCTCGCTTGGAGTGTGATCGTCGGTGGTTTCTTGCAGATGGGAATCTTGATCCCGGCCATTGTGAAATCCGGCTACTGGCCGAAACTTTCTTTTGTTTGGAAGATGGATGGTCAGTGGTTGCCGTTTTGGAAAGTGCCGGAAGTTCGCCGTGTCTTTCGAACGATTGCTCCAAGCCTTTTTGGCCTCAGTATTTTGCAATTTTCCACAATGATCAGCGTCCATTTCGCGAGCCGGTTGGGCCAAGGTACTCAGTTCTATCTTTGGTGCGCAGATCGAGTCCTCGAGTTGCCGCTTGCGATCTTTGCGGTCAGCGTGGGTTCGGCTATTTTACCGACACTCTCGGCGCAGTGGGCGCGAGGCGATCGCGAGGCGATGACATCTACGCTTTCACACTCGCTAAGACTTATCATGTTCGTTGCGCTTCCAAGTGCGATCGGAATGTTTATGCTGGCGCAGCCAATCACCGAAGTTTTGTTTCTCGGAAAAGAATTTAAGTATCAGGATGCATTGGCGACTTCGGAAGTCATCCAGGTATATTCGATTGGCCTCTTGTTCACGGCGACAACTCGAATATTGGTCCAAGGTTTTTATTCAATGGGAAACACTTGGTACCCTGCGATGGTCGGCGCCATCACCCTCGTGGTTCACCTGATTTTCGCATGGGCCGGGACCACGGTTTTTGGACTCAAAGGACTTGCTGCCGCCTCGATTTTCTCGAGTGCAGTAAATTTAACGATGCTTGCGGTGGCGTACGGACGGTGGGTCGGAGCGATTGGCTGGCCAAATATCTTTGCTCGGCTTGCGCGGTTTTCATTGGCGGGGATCGCATTGGCCGCCGGCTGTCTCGTGTATGAACCGATGATCAGGGAATTCGGTTCAAGATTCTTTTCTCGAACCTTTGCGCTTGGGATCGCGATTCTGCTTGGCGGCGGGCTCTACATGGCGGTTGCAGCCGCGATGGATCTCGAGGAGTATCGCGAAACAACGGCCCGCTTTATCGATAAGCTGGTTCGTAAGTTTAAAAGCGTTAAAAAGGCGTGAGTAATTGCGGGATGCAAAGAGGCCGATGCAAAGAGGACTGATGGAAACCGAAACTATTAAGCATTCTTTGGGTACTCAGAAAAGTCTAAGCATGAAGCTCGATGTTGGTTGTGGTTCACATTGCCTGCCGGACGCGGTTGGAATCGACATGTTTTCATTCGTGGGTGTCGAACACGTTCATGACGTCAATCAAGCGCCGTGGCCACTTGAATCCAATCGTTTTGAATTCATTCGCTGCCAACATGCGATCGAGCACTTCTCAAGCGTTCACACCGTTGCGCGCGAGATGCACAGGGTTTGCAAAAATGGAGCAGTGGTCGAATTGATTACTCCGCACTACAGTTCTTACGCTTCGTGGGGCGACCCAACGCACGTACACCATTTTGCTCTAGGCTCGATCCCGATTTTGTTCACCCAAGCGGTCGGCGAAAACGGATTCGAAGTTATTGAGAACAAACTTACGTTCACAGGTTCGGTCAGCGATCTCTTGGGTTGGCTCATCTACAAGATGTCGCCGCGGAAGTACGAAAAGCACTGGGCCTGGATTTCGCCCGCGAACGAAGTGCACACGAAGATCCGCATCCGTAAATAAGGCGACCCCGCTAGGTCGATTGGCGAAAACAATTACTGGATGAGCAGTCCTTGAACGAGCGACGCTTCGACAGTCTCGATTTTTTCCATCTTAAGCGCCTGCATGTAACCGAGAACTAATGCGAGATTGGTGATTTCGGTTTCGCGGTATTCGCTGTCGATTTCTTCATCTGTGCGAGCCGCGCGCAAGTCGAGTGTTTTCGACAGGTCCGATTGCATAATCTGATTCGGGGACTGAACGTTTAGGTCTGTTTTCGGTCGGGGGGTCTGCACTTCGCGGTCGACTTGCTTTTGAACCGAGAGAGCGAGGACCCCGCCGATTCCGACCCAACGCGGTTTTGATGTGTGAAGTTTAAGAAACGAACCAAGATTTTTCTCGGCGTGTGAACGGGCGAGCGCTGTCGCCTTTTTCGCATTCTTCTTGAGGGGATTCGGAGATATTAAAACAGACGGATCCTTTCTATGAATTTCGCGGATCACTTGGTTCTTAAAAGTGACCGAAGCAAGTTCACTCGTGAACAGCTCGTTCGAATCGAGCGCGGTCATTTGCATCGAGCCGCCGCCGATGTCCCAGACGACGATCTGTCCCGTTTCTGCCGTTACTGCGGGGGACGGCAAATTCGCGAGCGCCGAGCGGGCTCCCACCTGAGCTTCTTCGATTTGCGAAAGGACGCGTACCTGAAGATTTCCGAGTTTTGTTTTTCCGCGTAAGCGCTCGTTCATGGCGCTTGAGATTCGGCTTGCAACTTCGTTTCGATTTTTCGACTTGCGAATCGCCGCGGTCGCAACAGTCTCGATACTCTCAAGTTTGAGCGAGTTCATGCTTTCCGCGAGTGTTGCGATCTTCGCAGTCGCATCGGTGATAACATCGGGTGGGATGTTTCCTTCCGTGTTTTGTTCGAGAGCTTCGCCGAACGAAATTTTCACTTTTTCATCGAACAGTTTCTCGACGATACGTTTGGGCTTCGAGCAGACATCGACGACCGCAGCGAACGCCTTCGTCGATCCCGAACCGATGTCGATGGCGCCCCGACGTTTAAGACACGGGTCTTCGACGACTTTTGATTGAGAAGCGCAACCTAATGGTAAACCGGAAGCGAGCCCAAGGCCGAACACGGTGAAAAGTGACAAGACGCCGGCGACAAACGAAGGCGAAAATGAATTTAAATTTGATTTCATGAGCGGAGCCTAACATGAGGCGAGTGGCGTTAGCCTATTTTTTGGCTAGTTCCGCAACTTTTGCCTCGCGCCACAGAGATTCGATCTCGTCTTGTGCGCGCGAATCCCAGTTGCGACCATCGACGGCGGCGCGTTCGAGTTCGATTTCGCGCAGTAGGCCGTATCGTCGTTCGAATCGTGAGTTGGCTTCGCGAAGGCATTGCTCTGGATCAAGGCCTCGATGTCTCGCGAGCTGCGCCACTGAGAACAGCAAATCGCCAATTTCGCACGCGACCGGGTCCCGCGAGGTTCCGGTCTCGGGGTGATCTTTCGCGATGAAAGTCGATGTCTTGCTTTCTTTCAGCGCGACTTTAACTTCTATAAGTTCTTCTTCAACTTTGTTGAGAACGCCCTGCCAATTCGGCCAATCGAACTTAAGGTTTGCTGTTTTGTCGCCAATTTTGGATGAGCGCATGAGAGCGGGAAGATTCAGCGGAATATCGAATCGAAAACTTTCGCCAGTGTTAGGCGCAGCTGATTTCTCGACAGTTTTGATTTCACTCCAGCGGCTTAAGACTTCATCTGTCGAAAGTTTTTTTCCACCGACTGACGAAGTTGCCTCTGGACCAAAAACGTGTGGATGCCGGCGGATCATTTTTTCGGAGATAACACGAATGACCTGATCGATCGAAAAACGACCCGTCTCGCTTGCGATTTGCGAATGCAGGACGACCTGCAAAAGAACGTCGCCCAGTTCGTCGACAATCGACTTGTCATCACCCGCTTCAATGGCTTCAACGAGTTCATAAGTTTCTTCAATAGCAAAGGGAACAAGAGAGCGATTGGTCTGCTCTTTGTCCCACGGACAACCATCGGGCGCACGGAGGCGGGCAATGATCTCGAGAAACGATTTCCAGCTCGACTCTTTCGGTGTTTCGGTCATAAGGCTAGGTCCCACGGCTTAGGGTGGATGTCGAGCGGTGCGCTTTGCGGCGTCCGTAAAGATCATGTAAGCTCGAGAAAAGCGAATGAAAACGGGCCGGTTGAATGGGTAAGTCAGGCAAATCG
>JAYSST010000688.1:0-2662 GCA_043720435.1 Bdellovibrionales bacterium | reverse complement strand
GTTTGCAGAACGGCGTCGCGCTTAAGGCGAGAGTGCCATGTCGAATAAAGATCGAGGCTTTCCGCAAAGGGGCGTTCACCCATCGCAAGGACCGCGCGGCCATCGTCGATCTCGGCAAACGACGTTGACGCTTCTTGCGCGGATGCGAGTGGCTTCAGATCGCGCAGTATTGCGCGCCCCGGTTCGCTGGTCGCCAGAAGTTCGAGTCGATTGATAATTTCTTGCCAATCAATCGCGACGCCGAAGCTCTGTTGTCGGTTTGCTATTTTCGAATTTTCGGACGTCTGGTCTGCCACTGCTAATATTCATAACAGAAAAGCAGCATTGATCTCAAGACCGACGTTTCCGAATTAATGATCCCAATACGATCAGACCGCTTAAAAGGGTCATGAGCCAAGGGGTATACCCGGCGATCTTAGAATAGAGAACGACCGGAGGGTTTTTCTGAAAGGGAATTTTATAAAAGCCGATCCATTCGGCATCGATCGCCGACTGCTCGAGCACTGTTCCGTCCGCAAGTGACACCGTTGTGATGCCGGTATTTGTCGAGCGCAGCAAGGGGCGTCGATTCTCGACTCCACGTGCGAGGGTCATGATCATGTGTTGATACGGTTCAAAGGTTCGTCCAAACCACGAGTCGTTTGTGACGTTCGAAAAAATCTCGGCTCCTTGTCGCGCCATTGAGGCGGAAAAAGTGGGGTAGAGACTTTCTAGACAAACTTGCGGTCCTAATTTAAACGAGCCGAGGTCCATGATTGACGGACCAGCGCCCTGACCGAAACTTCCCAAGCCCGGGAAAAGCCACTTCATGTAGGGGATCACATCCGAAAACGGAAACTTTTCGCCGAACGGAATCAAAATCGATTTTCGGTAGGGAGGAGTCAGCAGTCGACCTTCCCCTGACATTGCAAAAAACCCGTTATACGTCTCTCGTTTCTCGCGATCGTAAGAATAAGCGCCGGTCAAAATCGTCTTTTTTCGAATCATCGCGAACTGTTGTAGCGAGATCCAATTCGGTTCGTGTTGAAAGTCGAGATCGAGAAAATCGGGAAAAGCCGTCTCCGGCCACAAAACATGGGTTGCCTCAGGATGGTCCTCGATCCCTTTGGAAGTTAACTTTAGGTATTTCGCGATAATCGGAAGTGCGAAATCTTTTTTCTTTTCAACAATCAGTTTTTCGAAATTACCGATGTTTCCTTGTGCAATCAGCAACTTCAATTCTTGCGTGTTCTCGGTCCACTGCTTTGCACGCCCTAGTCCGAGCAGATTTACAGCTAAGAAAAGTGCGATCCCAGCGGCGACCCATCGAAGACTTGGTCGTGCACGGGCCCCAAAGCTCTTCCCCTCGGCGACATAGTTGATCCACCCGATTGCGAAGAACGCGTTTGCAGTGAGCGAGACGAGATTCAGGCCCTCAAAGCCGATCACATCAGCGAATTGCGCGCCGGGAAGTTCGGCCCAAAGCCAAGTATAACCTAGATGCCACGGAAAAATCGAGGGCCAGAGATATTCAATCAGCCCGAATAGCGTGAAACAGAGTGCGACGAAACTGATTGCCGAGAGTTCGACTCCACGACGTTGGAGTTTTTTATAAATGTAGAGCGCAAGCGCTCCCGCCAATCCGTAATAAATGTGTGCGAGAGCGCAAAACGCAGCCAGCACCAGAATTCCGGCCCATAGGGGAAAGTGGCCGAATTCCGTTGCTGTAATCGCGATCCAATGAAACCCGATTGCATTCAATATGAACTGAGCTAACCACCCGAATAAAAAGCCTTGCCAGCAAAGTTTCCGCAGGGAGAGCGCGGTTTGTGCCGAGGTTTTTTTCGCAAGCGAGTACCAGGCAACAGCGAGGGGTGCAATTCCGAACAACATCGCCCACGGAGGGAATGGAATATAGCTTGTGCCTATTAAAAGGCCTGTTAGGATCGGGAGGACGATTAACGGAAGTGCTGCCATTTTAGATAATAATGTGTTCACTGGCACCACTCTATCAAGCATGTGATCAAGGATGAAGCTGCATGATACAAACAGAACCGGATTTTGATCGAAGCCAGACTGGCGCGCCATCGGCGCCAATGACGCGAACGCGTTGCCCGGGTTGTCGAAAACTTTTTGCGGTTGAAACCGAGACCCTGACCGCAATGACTAGAGCGGGAGTTGTTCGAGCCGAATTTACGTGCACGGGCGATCTCTGCCACGAGGCTTTTGCGATTCAGTTGCCACTGCCTGACGGACATTTAGAGCAAGCTGTCATTCCCGCAATTCAGATCGAACGACTGTATCAGAAACCGGCTCAAGAACCGGTCCAAGAGCCTGTTCTAAATAAGATGCCGAACTTTATTGAAGGTGCCGAAGAACCATTGGCGATAAAGACAGGGAAGGCAGCGGTCGGGGACCGAGAGTGCCCAAGGTGCGGCACTGCTAACGTTGCGACTTCAAGCGATTGCGCCCGCTGCGGTATCGTCTTCGAGCGAATGCACGACGAACGCATCGATGAAGAAATCGCACTCGGCGGCAACCGAGAGTTGTCGGCCATGTGGGACAAGATTTTAGAAGATTACGAGGATCGCATCCGACATGATAAGTTTCTGAACGCTTGTCGCGACGGTAGTGCACTCAACTATGCTTCAAAAAAATACTCCCAGGTTTTAGTTGCCGCACC
>JAYSST010000687.1:0-6685 GCA_043720435.1 Bdellovibrionales bacterium | reverse complement strand
TTTCAGGCGCTGAACTCGAATGCGAAATTAACGGCGCCATTCCAACGGCTCCGGCTTGCGGAGAAAATGCGAGCGAACAATTGATTTCAGTTCTTCGCGAAGGTCGATCCTATCAAACGCTACGGGCGGTGAATTACCAGTTGGCGTGTGGTGCCGATGTAAACTTCACTGATAAATACGGTTGCACGCCCTTACTGTACACTATCGATGGTTACTGCGGCGGAAATATGACGCCTGCGCCGCACTCGATAACAAGTCTTCCACAAATCGTGGACTCGCTCATTTCGGCCGGTGCATTTGTCGACATCGTCGACCCAGCGAAAAAAGAAACTGCGCTTTTGAAAGCTGCGAAGCTTGAAGTTCGGGACGTGTATGACTCGTTCATCGCAGCCGAGGCCAATTTTGACTTCCAAGATAGCGCGGGAATGACGCCCTTAATGTGGGCGACTGCTAACGGCGATGATTGGACGGTTAAAGACATTTTGCTTGCGCGTCCCGACCGTCGATTGAAGAACAAGAAAGGTCAGACCGCGTTCGACATCGCAAACCAGTGGCAGAAAGAGCGCGTAATCAACCTTGTCCGCATTCCAGACGTGACGTTTGACGTTGCCGGTCAGGCGGACGGCACTTGTTCGCCTCTTATCATCGAAGCCAAAGAAGGTCAGACAATTGAAATTGTGCTTACCGCAACAGACAAAATGTTTAAGTTCGATTCTGCCGAACTCGATCTTGATCTGATGGCCGATCGCAGTTCGAAGACATCGCAAGTGGTACAGCTTGAAAGCGCCGGCAGTTTTTCATTCACTTGCGGATTTCACGGAAGCAGCGGGTTTTCAACCGGACAGCTCATCGTAAAGTAAGAGGCGGAAATGTTAAAACTAATTATGTTGCTGATGTCGATGTCATGGGGAGCCGTTCAACAAGTTGATCTTTCGAAGCAAAGTTCGGAGGTCGAGTTCTTCGACTGGCGGGGAGCTGAGTGGAAATCTAGAGCTCGACAATAATAAATTGAAGGGGCGTTTCGCGGTAAAAATGGATGCATTCACGACCGGTGTGTCGCAGCCGACTTTTTGAACTTATTCGACGAAATTACCTTCTTCGATAGCCACACCAGCATCAGCTTTTAGAACCGAATAGTGTTGATTCAGGATTTGGGTAACCGTTCCTTGACCAACACGTACCTTTTCACACATCGCTGAGCTTCCGGACGTACGCAGCCCTGTATCCCTAGTCGGGCAGCTATTTTTGAATAAGGTGAGTCGATCTCCTACCTTCGCGTTATCGAGACAGACGTGTGCTTCTGTTGCGCTAACCTTCATGGCAACGCTGCCTTTCATTGCAGAGTGTGCACATCCAGATATCATCAGCACGCCAAATGCGAGAGATGTTAGAATTGATTTTCGGGTCATGTCGCCTCTTCTTGTTTTCGTTCGTTAACTAATCGCAAGATAAGCAATCTTCACTCCCCTGTGGTGACGATGGGGCGGCGATTGGTTGTGAGATCAGCACCGGTTGGGGTTAAACAGATCCAAGTTCGCGACATAAAGTCCCGACCACAAATTTAGCCGGCACAAAATGGAAAAGATAAATGGATGGGACCTGTATGAAGGCTCGGCATCGACTCTTTCCAACATTGGCGAAAAGGACCCTGTTCATCGAATCGATTCAACTTGCCAAATCAATAGCGCGTGCATAGGCATGCATGCTGAGCGCGTCGGAGCCTCGTCCGGTTCGATTTACATAGGTGCCGAAGTGACGAATGAAGACTCGCCACAGTTGCACATCCGTCCCACTGCTGGGCTGGAACATCAGCAAGTTTGAAAACTTCTCGACTCGCTGGAAAAGGCGCACCCGCTCGCCGTCAGGCCAGTCCGTGAGCGGCGAATTCACTTAGGTGACTTGAGCAATCAGCCACGCGATCGGCAAGAGTGCGGCCTGGTGAAGCATGTAGAATACCAGTGAGTACTCACCCAACCGCGTGAGTGGTCGCCATTCGAAACGGCCAAGCGCGGAAAACCACTTCTGAAAAGCGAAGCCGATAAAAATTCCGACGAGTAATGTTCCGAACCAAGGAAAAATCGGCGCGAAATCTTCAGTCATTGGTTTTTTACTTGAGAGCCCAGTGAGGCCGCTCAGACCATGTGCAAAACTGGGATCGCGATAGAAGAGCGGCACCGCGATGATCACCACCCCCAATGCGAGACTTAGCCAAGGTACACGAACAAAAATCAGTCCGAGAAAACTTGCGGCGAATATAAAATGGAGAATTCCAAAGTACACCCAGCTATTTGGAAACATGATATAGGTGTAGGCCGTGATCAGCGCGGCACACCCACCGACCCGTAACTGACGTTTCCAAAAACTACGCGACGTGAATCGTGCATGAGCCAACGAAAGACCGACACCGACGAGTCCCGTGAACAGTGTCATGATGACCGCGCGAAACGAAAGCCACTCATAGTGGTAATTCATGTTCTGATGAATGACGCCGAAATAATTGAGATCAAAGCAGAAATGATAAATCGCCATCAGGATCATTGCAATGCCGCGAATGCTGTCAAACAACGGTGCTCGCTGGCGATATTTCATTTTTCAATCCCCAAAGGATAATCAATCGACGAAGGGTGGGCAAAAATATTTAAATACTTCTTTCGAGTGTTGCACGAATTGACCGCAGCGTCGTTATTTCCGTGTCGATAGCGGCCGCAGTATACTGAAGCCGCACGACCGGCGCGGTCAGATCGCACCGGATTTGTCATAGAGACTCCTCTGTCGGTGCAAAAGAGGAACCCTTGCGCTGTGTCACTCAGTCGAGTCGAACTCGTCCCAGCCTAAGTGCATTCACAACGACCGAAACAGAGCTTAGGCTCATCGCGATGCTTGCTATCATTGGGCTTAGGAGAATTCCGAAGAAGGGATATAGCACTCCGGCTGCTAGCGGAACACCTAGGGCGTTGTAGCCGAACGCGAAGAATAGATTCTGTTTGATGTTTCGCATTGTTGCTTGGCTCAGTCGATGAGCGCGCACGATCCCGGTCAAATCACCTTTGACTAGCGTCACACTCGCGCTCTCCATCGCAACGTCAGTTCCAGTACCCATGGCGATGCCGATGTCGGCTTGGGCCAACGCGGGAGCATCGTTGATTCCGTCGCCTGCCATTGCAACGATTTTTCCCTGTGACTGGAGGCGCTTGATCACTTCGTTCTTTTGCTCGGGGAGAACTTCAGCCTCAACGCGATCAATTCCCATTTCCCGCGCCACGACTTCGGCTGTGTGCCGACTGTCGCCAGTGAGCATAATGACTTCGATACCCTTGGAGCGAAGGTAACTGATCGCTGGCTTCGAAGATTCTTTGATCGGATCTCGTACCGCGATAACGGCGGCAGGTTTGCCATCGATGGCGGACAACATCGCACCGTGACCAGAACTCTGAAGCTCCTGGGCGATTGCGGACAACGCGGTTGCGTCGACACCGAATTTTTCTAACAACTTCCGATTGCCGACAAGAACCGTGCGACCCTGAACGGTACCTTTAACTCCCATTCCGGTGATGGATTCAAAATTTTTCACCGATTCGATTTGAAGGCTTCTTTCAATAGCTCCTTGAACCATGGCTTCGGCCAAAGGATGTTCGCTCGATTTCTCGAGAGCCGCAACCAAAGCGAGTGCTTCGTCTTCGTCAAATCCGGCCAGTGTTTTAACTGAAGACAACTTCGGTTTTCCAACGGTCAAAGTTCCAGTTTTATCGACGACGAGCGTCGTGATTTTTTCCATACCCTCGAGTGCCTCAGCATTCTTGATGAGGACTCCCAAGCCTGCGCCTTTGCCGGTTCCCACCATGATTGACATTGGTGTCGCGAGGCCTAGGGCACACGGACACGCAATGATGAGAACGGCAACGGCATTGACGATTGCATAGGTAAGTCGCGGCTCTGGTCCCACAAAAAACCAAATAAGTGCCGTCACAATTGCGATCAGCACCACTGCGGGAACAAAGTACCCAGCAACTTTATCAGCTAACTGTTGAATTGGAGCGCGACTCCTTTGCGCTTGTGAAACCATCCTTACGATTTGAGAAAGTAAAGTATCTGATCCGACTTTCGTTGCTTTCATTACAAAGCTTCCGGTCCCATTCACAGTTGCGCCGGTAACGGAGTCGCCTCGATCCTTTTCAACCGGAGTCGGCTCGCCAGTAATCATTGATTCATCGACCAGACTGCGTCCTTCAGTGACTTCACCATCGACGGGCACTTTCTCGCCAGGGCGGACCCGAAGAAGATCGCCGACGTGGATGTGCTCAACGGGAATATCTTCTTCAGAACCATCTGCGCGGATTTTCTTGGCTGTCTTCGGAGCAAGACCTAATAGTGCGCGAATTGCGTTTCCAGTTTTGCTCCGAGCCCGCAGCTCTAAAACCTGTCCTAATAGTACAAGCGTTGTTATGACGGCAGCCGCTTCGAAATAAAGCGGAACCATTCCGGCATGAACTTTTAAGTTTTCCGGAAACAGTGAAGGGAAGAACGTTCCCACAAGACTAAATAGATACGCCACGCCAGTGCCGAGCGCGATCAACGTGAACATATTAAAGTTTCTGGTTTTCAGCGAAGCCAGACCTCGCTCGAAGAATGGAAAGCCACCCCAGAGTACTACGGGGGTAGCAAGAACAAATTGAATGGCAGCGTTAATCCACGCGGGAATTGCGTGCTGCACGGGCTGTCCCGGAATTAAGTCCGACATCGCCAGCAGCAGAAGTGGAATCGTCAGCGGAATACTTATCTTTAGTCGCTTCGTGAAATCAATAAGCTCGGGGTTTACTTCTTCGACGAGGCTCACTTCTTCTGGCTCTAACGCCATACCGCAGATCGGACAATTGCCTGGTCCATTTTGCCGAACTTCGGGATGCATCGGGCACGTATAAATTTGTTCTTTATCTGCGGTATTCACTTCTTTCGGAGCGCTCACTTTAGTGAGATAGGTGTTCGGATCTGCATCGAACTTCGTCTTGCACTTTGGATTGCAGAAGAAAAAGTCCTGACCTTCGAAAGTGCTCTTTCCACCTTTGGCTGTGACAGGATCAATCGACATTCCGCACACCGGGTCTTTAACCTTGATATCTGTCACCTGCGTGTGGTGATGGTGGCCATGCCGATCTATAGTGCAATGCGCATGAGTTACCTGTTTTTTCATTGTTACGCCCATTTCTGCGATAGTTTTCGAACCTAAGAATCATCATCGGCCTTTCAGTCGTTGGAAGGTCAATAAACATTCTAATTAATTGTAAGGTTACGAAAAAATCTCTTGTTACCAATAGGTTGAGCTCAGATGTCGGCTTTCGTCTTGACCTTCCAATTGAGGGAAGGTTCATACTGGCGCCATGAATATAGGTGAAGCAGCGAAAGTCTCGGGCGTAAATGCAAAGCTCATCCGTCACTACGAATCGATCGGCATTATTCCGAAAGCTAGTCGGACCGACTCTGGATACCGCGTGTACTCTGAGAGCGACGTGCACTCGCTTAAATTTGTTAAAAGAGCGCGCAAGCTGGGTTTTTCTATGAAGGAAATCAAAAAGCTTGTAGGCCTTTGGCGCAATCGCTCAAGAGTGAGCGCAGACGTGAAGGCGTTGGCCTTAGAGCACGTTAAAGAGATGGAGCAAAAAGTTGATGAGCTTCAGGCGATGATTAAAACGTTGAAGCATCTGGCCCGCAATTGTCACGGCGACTCTAGGTCGGACTGCCCGATCATCGACGGGTTGGCTCAATAAAACTTTTAACTCTGTTTTTACCGACTGTGCTTTTCACTACTGCCGGTCGCGTACGTAAATACGCCTCCCATTTTTGAAGGCAAAGAGCGGCTCTTCAAATTTAGGATCAGACAAAACGGAACCTACTGGCATCACTCACACACCGCAGTCCAAGAGCAAAAAGGAGTTTACGGAGCTCTCATCATCCACCCTAAGAACAAAGCTATCCAGTATGACAAAGATGCCGTTTATGGTAAGCGCGATTCTCAGTTATCAACAGCGCACCGAGGCGAGACAATCAGACTTCGAATCATCAACGCTGGGGCTTCAAGCTACTTTTACGTCTCGATGGGTGTGCCGATGACAGTGATATCCGCCGACGGGGTATGGGAATGGCCGAGACGTATGATGTGCTCTTCACCGTTCCCGAGCACAAGAACTATGAAATACGAGCCACCGTGCAAGACGTAACCGGCTTTGCATCGATTTCGACTATCCATCGTGGGCGTGGGCATTCGGGTTGAAACTCACAGAACATAGTTTGGGCGCAGGACTTCAGTATCAATTCTAAGGAATTTTGGTCGTCACCGAACTGCATTAGGCAAAAATTCGAAATGCGGTCAGGAACCCGGCGGTAACTATTTTCCGAGAGTGACTTGAAACCATCCACGCTGACCGTTTATTTTTACGGGCTTGATTCGGCGCGCTTTCGGATCGCGTCCTCCTTCGGACTAAAAGCGAAGGCCTACGCCGACAAACATATCGGTCGGAACGCTGAGGCCAGCGCGCAGCAATCGGTAGTCGCGAACAAAAATCGAGGCTTGACCGAATTCAACACCGACTTCTCCATAACCCGCACTTAAAAACTTTTTGTCGCAAATCTCTTCAGTGTAACCGAACGTCGTGTTGGATTGACGAGAGCAACTCTTGGTGTCGCCAAAATA
>JAYSST010000686.1:0-2664 GCA_043720435.1 Bdellovibrionales bacterium | reverse complement strand
GGATCGCGGGGTGTCATAAATCGTCCTTTTGACTTAACTCTAAGGCGACGACTATAACGCGAAGCGTGTTAAAGCGAAAGTGCGAAAGGGTGGCTTTTGAAGAAGCCGAAGCGAAATGCTGACGAAGTGCTATTGAAATGCTGAATCAAGATGTGGGTCGCGGCCGGGGCGTTTATATTTCGACCTACGGATGCCAGATGAATACAAACGACACCGAGCGCATGCTCACACTTCTCGAAATGGTGAATTTTGTACCCGTTGCCACGCCCGAACAGGCTTCGCTGATCATCATTAATTCCTGCTCCGTTCGAGAGAAACCCGTCCATAAAGTGCGTTCGGAAGTGGGTCTCTACAAGGAATGGAAGCTTAAGAATCCCGATCTTCGAATCGGCGTTGGCGGATGCGTTGCTCAACAAGAAAAAGCGAAGCTGTTAAAAGACATTCCAGTGCTCGATTTTGCGTTCGGCACCGACGCCATCGACGAGTTGCCATCGATCGTTGCCAAGGCTTATCAGTCGAAAGAAAAACAGGTATCGACAAGGTTCGAACACGATAAGCCCTACACCGTTGAAACGTTGATGCGAAATCCGGGCGTCGCCGCGTTTGTTAACATCACGAAAGGTTGCGATAATTTTTGCACCTTCTGTGTTGTTCCATTTACGCGGGGACGCGAGCGCAGTCGCAAACTTTCAGAGCTGATCAATGATATTAAGGCCTTGGTTGTGCGAGGCGTTCGCGAAGTGACGTTGATCGGTCAAAACGTCAACAGCTACAAAAGCGATTGCGGAGCCGACTTCGGACAATTGTTAAAAGCATTGTGCGAAGACACCGACATCGAAAGAATTCGATATACGACGTCGCATCCGAAAGATTTCAATCAAGAGCTCGTCGACATCTCGGCAAGGTATCGCTCAAAAATTTGCGATTACATTCACCTTCCAGCACAGAGCGGAAACAGCGATGTTTTGAAGCGAATGAATCGCGGATATTCGCGCGATGAGTACATGGACAAGGTTCGAATGATTCGATCTGGAATTCCGGGCGTCGTTCTTTCGACCGACATCATTGTCGGATTTCCGGGCGAAACCGAAGCGCAGTACGAAGACACAAGGTCGCTGATTGAAGATGTGCGCTATGAAAACATCTATGCCTTTAAGTACAGCCCGCGACCGTTCACGAAAGCGGCCAGGTACACCGATCAGGTATCAGAAACCGATTCAAAACTTCGGCTTCAAAAGCTACTCGATCGCCAGCGAGAAATTGCGTTTGAACTAGGCAAACCGTACAACGACAAAACTTACGATGTTCTGTTCGAACTAAAGGCCGAAATTCCTGGGCAAATTCAGGGGCGTACGACGCACAATAAATTGGTTTACGCTGTCGGCGATGAGTCGATGATCGGAAAAACGGCACGTGTGCACGTAACGAAGGCATTTCCAAATGTCTTGCATGGAAACATAATACCTTTAGGCTCATTGTTGTGACCGGAAAATCCAGAATGATCGCTAAAGGCAAAACACCCGATTCGTTGGTGGAGACATCAGCTGCTTCAATCGTTAATCCAAAAAAGACGGCGAAAGAACGAGCGCAGGGAACGGCCGAAAAACTTGCTAGGAGAATTGCTCCAGCGAAGGGCAAGCTTCCGATTATTTCCCGAGCGGCGGCTTCGAAAGCGGATCCGTATTTGCCATTAGTCCCGTCCGGAATCGTACTTTTGCCAGGCACAGCGCGACCCGTATTTTTGCTAAAGCACGAAGCGTCGGGTGACACCTTGCCGGTTTGGATGCATCCGCTCGACGCCTCTGTTGGTCTTCATGAACTTGGGCAGGGTACCGAAGGTTCTCCGCACGCGGTAGCACGACACATGCTGGATTTCATGGCGATCAATCAGGTCGATTGCTATTTCACGGAACGCATCGGTCATCATCAGTACGTCCAGATTCACCTGTCGAATACGGGAGTTCCTTGGGGTGCTCCGATGCGCGTGCGGGCCGACGAGGTCATGAGCTTCTGCATTGCTATGAAGGCACGTTTTTTCAGTACCAAGAACTTTATTGCACAGTGCCGGGTCCTCAATGAAGAGCTTGAGAAGCTTCAGGACGGTCTACTCGCGGGAACCGCTAAACAAGCCTTTCCCGAACTCGAAATAGATTCAAAAAAGTCCGGCTACGTGATGTAGTCCCCGGGTACATGAGTACGCCGATCCCACCCCAGTGCATTCCGCTCTTAGGCTTTACGCCAGACCTCGGAGAAGGCACGTTCGTAGCGCCAAACGCTTCCATCGTTGGCGACGTCAAAATTGGAAAAAACTGTTCGGTTTGGTTCTCGACCGTGATCCGCGGCGACGTCGGACCGATTGTAATCGGCGATGAGTCCAACGTTCAAGATGGCAGCGTTATTCACGGCTCATACGGCAAAGCGTTTGCTAAAATTGGCCGTCGCGTGACCATTGGACACATGGTGATCTTGCATGGCTGCACCATTGGGGATTCGTCTTTGATTGGGATGGGCGCGCTGATCATGGACAATGCCGTGATCCCGGCCCGGTCGATTGTCGGCGCCGGTTCGCTCGTTACAGAAAACGCGAAGTTTGAAGAAGAAGGTTGGCTGATCTTGGGTCGCCCAGCAAAAGCTGTCCGAAGACTTAAGCCCGAAGAACTCGCG
>JAYSST010000685.1:0-2665 GCA_043720435.1 Bdellovibrionales bacterium | reverse complement strand
GACTTGTTAAATACTGACCCTATCTTCGGCGGCGGGATGTTGTGACCCGCTCCGGGTGAGCCCCCACCGGAAGGGCCTGTCGCCGAAGATTTTTTACTTAGATCACTGGGTTGGTCTGCCGCACGCTGCGGCTTTGATTTTAGCTGCTCCGCCAACATGACCCCTTCGGCCGCCAGTTCCTCGCTCTGCTCGGTGGCAAGTTTCGCAACTCTCGCATCAAGCTTCGCAAACATGTCACCCAAACGATTCGCCCGCTCGGCTTTCGCCAAGGGACGCGCGCCTTCTTCATAGCGGCGAATCAGCCTTTCAGGAACTTCTTGAACAAAGCGCGAGATGGCAACCGTCGCCAGTTTGCCAAATCGACGGCGAACCTTAGCACGAGACAAAATCAACTTCTGTCGTGCACGTGTGACGCCAACATAAAACAATCGACGTTCTTCCGAAATGTCTTCGCCTAAAGTCCGATGCGGCAGAAGATCTTCTTCACATCCAATCAAGCAAACGGCGTCAAACTCGAGTCCCTTACACGCGTGAAGCGTCAGCAATTGAATTTTTTTATCGGCGTCAGCTTGTTCTTCTTGGTCCGAGTCGCGAAGCTCCATCGCATCGATGAAATTCGCGAGATCCTTAATCTGCGGTTTCCCTTCGACACGAGCGAGATAGGAATCGAGCACTCGAGCTAAGACATCGATCGCGAGCCATCGTTTATCGAAGGCCACAGTCTCTTTGTGCATCGAACGAATGTGTTCGCGATATTTGATTTCATCGAGTATACGCAAGAGCCTTCGCCCCGGCGAGTCTCCTTCGATAGAGGGATCAGGAGTAATCAAATATTGCGGCAAGCGGTCTAGCAATGTGAATAGCTCGTCGAGTGCGGCCCCCGTGCGATCGGGAATTCCGGCTTGTTCCCACTTGCGGGCTGCAATGTGAAAACGTACACCTTTTAATTCAGCCCAAGCAGTCAATCGATCGATCGAAGTATCACCAACTCCGCGCGGAGGCGTCGCGACGATGCGACGAAACGCAACTTCGTTTGGCGTTATCGATGACCGCAAATAAGCGAGAACGTCTTTTACTTCTTTTCGGTCGAAGAAGGCCGTGCCACCGGTGATGGCGTAGGGCATTTGTTCGCGACGAAGTTCAGCCTCGAGCATTCCACCCTGCCCATTCGATCGATATAGAATGGCCACTTCACGCGGCATTATTCCTTGATCGATAAATTCACGGACACGCGCGATCGTCTGCGCAACTTCGATTTCTTCACTTTCATAGCTGAAAAACTCTGGAAGTTCGCCAAGTTCTGCGTCGGGGTTCGACCGCAAGGTCTTGCCGTGCCGCTCTTTATTGTTGGCGATGATATTGTTCGCTAATTCCAAAATTGCGGGACTTGAACGGTAGTTTCGTTCAAGCCGGACAACCTTGGCACCCTTGAACTCTTTCGGAAATTCTAAAATGTTGGCGACACGTGCGCCGCGCCATCCATAAATCGACTGATCGTCGTCGCCGACCACAGCGATATTGCCCGTCTGCATCTGAATTTCTCGAACGAGCTCGAGCTGAGCTCCGTTTGTATCTTGGAACTCGTCCACCATCAGGTAATCGTAGAGGCTTGCTAAATCGGTTTTCAATTCGTCGTGCTCGCGCACAGCCAGCAAAGGGCGGATGAGCAGATCTGAAAAATCTGTTACGCCCAGAAGTTCGAGTTTGCGCCGATATTTCGGAAGCAACGCCGACGCCATCACTTCGTACTCGTCGCCATCATTTTTACCCATGTTCTCGGGCTTTTTCCCAAGGATAGCAGCCGCTTCGCGCCAAGAATTCATCATCTCGAGAAGATCATTGACGCGAAAAGCATCCTTCGACTGATTCTTCATGTCTTTCAGCAGCTCGCGAACAATGCCTTCAGCATCGGAAGAGTCGATGACGCCGAAGCCAGATGGCAGACCTAATTTCTTGTTATGCTTGCGCATCCACTGAAGTCCGAAGCTATGAAAGGTTCCTGTCCAGATGGCTTGGGACGACGGACCTAGTCGCGCGCCTACCCGATGTTTCAATTCTCGAGCGGCTTTATTCGTAAACGTCAAAACGCAAACGCGCGCGGGCTTCACCTTGATTTCATCAAGTAAGCGACCGGTGCGCGCGACAAGGACCGTGGTTTTTCCAGATCCTGCTCCAGCGAGAATTAAAAGCGGCCCGTCCGTGTGTTTTACGGCTTCGCACTGTTCGGGATTTAAACCTTGGAACCATTTACTCATTTTTTCACAGTTCCAAATGTCGCCATCACGCCGTAGTGATCGGAAGCCGCGAGACTGTTTTCTGAATTCACAAAGCCAAACCGCGAGACCGAAGTCGGTTTCACGAGCGAACCTTTACCAAGCAGAAAATCAATTCGGCGCGGAAGGCCGTCGAATGCGCGGTAAACCCCAACAAGCTCGGGATTGCCAAAACTTGGCAGCGGAAAGTCGAAACCTTGATCTCTTTGAATACGATGATTTTCAAAATTCGTCACGGGATCCCATGTGTATTCCGCGTCTGAAGAAAAGTCGCGGTAGCCGTCTAAGATGAGCGACTTATAAGCAGCACCGCTCGAAGTCGAATTTAAGTCTCCGCCGATCAATACTCCGTCATGAGCCGACTCAATGCCGTGAACGACTTCGAGGATGCG
>JAYSST010000684.1:0-20284 GCA_043720435.1 Bdellovibrionales bacterium | reverse complement strand
GGGCAACAGAAAAATTTCGCGGCGGGCTCGACTGCAGAAAAAGCGGAACGCCGAGCAGTATTGTTGAAGCGGAGTTTTTGGCAAATTTTAGAATGATCGCGAGCTTTTGCGAGTTTTTCTGTCGAAACGCAGACCACTTTTGCGAGAGTGCCGAGCCCTCTCCATAGCCGATTTCGATCAAACGCTGTTCTAACCGGACGCGGGCATCCTCTTCTCGGAGTCGAGAGCGCAAAACCTCTTTTACAGACGAGAGGCGCGTTGATTCAGAGACAAGCGGACGTAGTTTCAAAGTCGTACTCGAACCTTCAAGGACAAGTGCGGCGACAAGGCGCCTCGCCTCGTTCTCTGCGGAAATAACGTCGCGTCGGTCAAAACGCCTGTCGAAGCGGCGCTGAATGCTGGGACGAAGCGCATCGAATCCATTTTGCAACTCAAGCGGCAGCGAGGAGGCCAGTGTCACGGACTCGAACATCAGTTTACAAACACGCGCGCCGGCTTGTGGTCCGGCGATAAATTGCGAGCTAAGCACCGCGACGAGGGCCAAGCAGATAGCGGTCGATGTTGGTCTCTTCGTTTGCATCCGATTGAACTTCTAATCTTTCTGAGAGGCCGGTTTTGCAATCGGCGCTTCTGGCAAAGGTTCCGGAGCATTCAATGGTGAGTACCCTCGCTGCATATCATAGGGACGGCCGGGTGCGTTCGAACGAATAGCAACGCCTGTCGGAGTATTGATAGCTGGTACAAGCCCGCCGCTCTCTTGGATGAACGCGTGTAAGCGTTCGAAGTATTCGAGGTCCTGCGGCGCTTCGGCCCCAAGAACTTTGGCTACGACGCCTCTGAAAAATCGAGTTTCGCTTGGGCTTCGATCGCCATCGAGGAATTGCATCTGCATGATCAGATCGGCCATTTTTAACCGGTTTTCGCGCGAAGCCGTGCGCAGGTCTGCTAAATACTCCTGCGGAATCGCATCGAAAGTTTGAAACTCGGTCGCGAGTCGTTCGGATCGGGCCGTATTCGAGTTTGCTTTGCAAGCATAGCTGATGATCGGCTCGACTCCCGTATCTGATTTGATGTCTGCTAGTTTCTTTAGATCGTCCTCAGAACAAACACGCGCCGATCGGGCCGTGTTAAGTACAAAGTCGGATTTTACTTTCAAGTCGATTTGGCTTCGCGAATTTACCGATGCTTCGAGTGATGGTCGACCGTCGTTCATCGAGAGAACCAATAATTTAAAGAAACCTTCGCCGATGGGAGTCATCAGGAAACGGCGAAACTGCTCGTTGTAGATACGGCGCTTTTCGTTGCGAGCACTTTTGAATAAGACCGTGGCGAGCTGACCCATGGCATAGGTTTCGGATGCAGAGATGACGCCCTGACCACCGGCCGTTAGTAAGCCCAGTAAGTTCATGCGCGATGCAATCGAGCGAAGAGCGCCGAGTTTCGTTTTCACTGGCGCGTCGGCATTGGCTTTCGCTGTATCAGCAGGCGTGACGAGAGTGCCGGTGAGCGCCGGCCCTGCGATTTTTGCCACGGTTTTGTTGGATGTAAATTTCTGCAACCATTCGACGAGTTCGCCGACCTTGCCTGAGAACTTTAAATTCGCGAGTTTCTGCCCGAAACTTGCCATCAGCCCAGGGGCCACAGTCGATTTTCCTCCGAACTGGGCGCGGACCTTGAATGCCGAATATACCGAGAACAATACGATTTGTTTTTCCGAGTCCGCGAGTTCGATGCCATAGAGATCGGCGATTCTCAAAACTAACTTTGCGTTGATTAAAAAGTTTGCGATGACTTCGCTTGGCACACCGATGAGTCGGAAAGTGGGACCAATTTGACCGATAGAACCCTTGAGGACCCCAACTGGAAAAGAAAACTTCATTGCATCGGTCGTAAGTTTATCAGCGATTTCGTCGAGAGAAGAGCCGCTGTACTCTTGCTTCAATTTTAGGTTTGCTTGCGTGAAGTCGAGTTTGAGAATGTCAAAGCTGTTAAGAATTTCGAGAAACGCCGTGGGTTTGTTCGCGTCGGCGCGCGCTTCGGCTTCGCTCTGATCAAGTTGTTCGACAGTTTGGCCGGTCCGATCTTTCACGATTTCATTGAGGTTCTGAGTATCGCGATACAATCGGCTTTGACCGATCTCCCACATGGTATCCCGTACGTCTGGGTTCGCTGCGAGTGCTTGATCGATCGTGTTCTTAGCATTTGGTTCTAGCTTGAGTTCGCCGAGACTGGTGACAGCTGGAAGTTTTCCGGTCAGGCGACTCGTTGTGCCGTTTGCACTTGGTGCCGTGCCAGGCAGAGATTTACTCATTTCAAGACGTGCGACAGCTTTTCGTTCGAGGTCATCGATGAGTGCGATGATTCGGTTTGTATCTTCGAGAGCAAGACCTTCTTTTTTCACTTCTTCGCGGGCCAGTTTTAGCAACTCGATGGCGCGCGCTGGGTTTTCCTCTCGGGTCGATGCGAGCAACAGCGGAATGACTTTAGAGTTGGTGCGCTGACTCGATTTGTTTTGAGCTTGAGCCATGGTGCTGCCCAATTGCAGGGCACTGCCAGAGACAGTCAGGCACTGCGCTGCAAACGCCGCGATCACGCCAATGACCCAGGTCTGGCGGACGATAAGACGCGTCGTCGTGAATTTAGACCCTGACATAATGTCTCCTAAGGTGCTTTGGCGAAGGGCTCGTATACCCTTTGGTTCGGTAAGCTTTCAACGATTCTCGCGGTTTCTGGGTTTTTCCTTCGCAATTCGGAGGCCATTCGGTTTGACCGGCGGGCTCGGCTTCACTAAAGATGGGGAAGAGGTTTGCAGGAACGGTGACGATTTTCGACTTTTCACCATGTTCTCTTTGCAAACCTTTCGATACCTTCCAGGGTGGTATGGCCGAGAAGCTAGGCAGCGGACTGCAAATCCGTGTAGGCGTGTGCGATTCACGCTACCACCTCCATTCTGCTTCTGATCGCTTCGCGATCAGCGACCCAAAGGGTCGGCAGAATGGACCAGCCGCCACCGGCGGCTTTTCACTTCTGATCGCTTCGCGATCAGCGCCCGAAGGGCGGTGAATTGGACCGCTGTTCGTAGGCTTTAGCCGGAGAACAACCCCTGCGGAAATCTTGTTCCGATAAGCAGGACTGGACCGTCAAATCGACCCGACCCTACGGCGGGCTTTTCTTGACCGACCACTTCGGCAGTTCGATCATCTTAACATGCAAATATATTATCGATCATTAATCGTCGTCTGTCTCGCCACGCTTCAATTCGGTTGCGCCACTATTTTTTCTGGCTCGAAAGAAGAGATTCGGATTGATTCAAATCCCAGCGGCGCAACCGTCATCGTGCTCGGCGGAGCGATGGCTTCGCTGATAAAATATGGCGTGAAGTCTCGCGAGCTCGTCCGTATCTTTGCGGGCTCGCTTTCCGAGGCCGACCGAAATTTTCTTGAAACTCATGACGTCGAGAGCCTGCTTACTTGGATTGTGTTAGACGTTCGTGGCAGAGCCGCCAGCCATGAAAGTTCATCGGCAAAAGTTGCTGAAGTTTTAGCGAAGCTTCCAAAAAGTTTAAAAGAAGCTGTGCTTGAAAAGTTCGGTTTGAAAGAGTTTGCGACGGCTCCGGTCAATACCGAGTTATCGCGCGGAACAGGTTATGCGGTCATTGGCTGGCAGCCCGGTAGCAAGATTCGCCTTGAAGTGATCGAGTCCAAATTTAACTGGGTAACATTATGGAACGTTCTCAATCTCGGACTTGGCGTGCCGATCGATATGTACACCGGGGCATGGATGAAGCTAACCCCGACAGAGCTGAAATTGAATTTGATGAAGTTGGCTGATGGCGCCGATGAACCGCGCCCAATTTCATTAAAAACTCGCTAAAGATCGTAGACGATCATTGCCCGACAGAACTCATCGAGAACCGCCTTCGTTTTGTCCCACGGCACAGCAAACAAGCCTGAATTGATTTTGCACATCGCAATCCGATCGGTAGCGGACGTCTGGCGCAGTAGGTCTGCCACTGCCGAGCGGGTTCGTTCGAGAATGAGTTTCGGCGCGTCTTTATCGTCACCAAAGTTTTCCGAAGTGAAGAGGCATGCGATCTTGTAATCGCCCGCCGGTATAATCAAACATGTGCCCAGAACATCTCGTCCGCTGGATCGACAATGTTCGGTGTACACTTTTCGCGCCTCAGGAAATTTATCAGCGAATATTTTCGCAATGCCGGAGCCCCAAACACCTTGCGCATTGCAGGCATGCGCAAGAACTGAACCTTTTTCGGCCGAGAAGAGGTCACCGCTGATAATTTCGACTTTGCTCATTTGCACGCTCCTGGCCTTCGTGTACAATAAACACTAAGTAAAATCAAGCCTCTTCAGTTGGTAGACGAAAGCTCTTCATGTACTGGTCATCAATCCAGTCCTTGATGTGCAGTGCTAGCTTTCCCTCGAAGCTCAAATCGCCCCAAACGAACCGCCCCGTCCGATCGCCGGATAAAAGTATATTAACCAGCCGTTTGCGAGGAACAAACGCGGTGGGAGTTTCTCCATTCAGTACGGCGCGCAGGCTTATCGCGAGATGGCGGCCTTGATGAACCGCCGTGACGCCCGACCGTGGTAGATCTGGGTGATCTTTCATTGCAGTACAATCACCGGCAGCGAAAATGTTCGCAGATAGTCGAAGTGAGGAATCCGTCTGGTCGGTGAGTTCTGCGGATGGTTCCGTGGGAGTCGCGATGAAAATGAAATCAAAATCCAATTGTTTCCCGTCGCGAAGGAGTAAGTGCTGATCGAGGATTTTAGTGACGGTTTCACCGCAATGAACGTGAATCCCAAGTTTGGTAGCCGAAGCGAAGATCGAAGCCGAAACTTCTAAGCAGTAGCCTTCGCACAGTCTCGGACCGCGCGTGACAAGATGCACGTTGCCACGTTTAGAGGGGCTTCTGTTTATCCGAAGTTGAAGCGCGGTAGCCACTTCGACGGCAGCAGCTCCACCGCCGACGACGACAAAACGAGGACTCGCTCCCGCGCTGAAAGAACTCTCAATTGCGCGCCAGCTCGGGATGAAGTCATCAAATGGTCTTAGGTAGATCGTTGTCGATGGCGATTCCGTGGGGAATTTCCGGGGAGTGCCTCCGATGTTCATCGATAAGAAATCAAACGGTTCCGTCCTACCACTTCGTAGCAACACACAATTTTCGCGACGATTTATCGTCCGAATTGAATCCTCGATGTATTCAAAACCTTTTGCTTCTGCGAATTTCGCGGATTGAATCTTAAGCTTTGAATCGTCGATCTCTCCATTTAACAGGCGCGGGATCAGGCCGGAATAGTAGGTATCCCTGGTCGGTGAAACGAGAATAAATCGATGTTTCGAAATTTCCGCTCGAGAGAGGGCTTTGATGACTTCGAGATGGGCGTGTCCGCTTCCGGCAAGAATTACGGTTTTATTTTTCATATTTCATACTATCGTTTGAATATGCGGCAACGTTTCAACTTACGATTTCTAATGGTACTGCTGATTCTGATATTGATTACTGTTTATTTCACAACAGGAGTCGGATCTTACCTGACTCTTGCCAGTCTGAAACAGAAATGCGATTTATTAGCGCCTCTTTTCGAGAGCAACCCTCGCCCTGCGAACTCAAGGTAAATGGCCGCGTCCTAACTACAAAAAATATCGTCGTCGCAACTGGTGCCCGGCCCCTTGTCCCGACGATTCCAGGGCTTGATCTCGTGCACGCTCTTACCTCAGAGAACATTTGGCAAATTCGCGATTTGCCCAAACGGCTTATCGTTTTAGGTGGTGGACCTATTGGCTGTGAACTTGCGCAGTCGTTCGCAAGGCTCGGGTCCGAAGTCACTCTCGTAGAAATGTCAAATCGAATTTTGGCTCGCGGAGATGAGGATGTATCAGCTGCCGTGATGAAGTCTTTTTTGAAGCAAGGGCTGAAAATTCTAACCTCTTACAAGGTGGTCGAAAAGCCAACGTTTCAGGGTTTGGTCTCGAAGAACTTGGCGTCGAGCTTTCGTCGGGCGGAACCATCACCGCTAACGAATTCTTGCAGACAACAAATTTTCCAAACATCTAAGTTTGTGGAGATGTAACGGGGCCTTACCAGTTCACCCACACTGCCGCCCATCAGGCGTGGTATTTGGCGGTGAATGCACTTTTCAGTCCGTTCAAGACTTTCAAAGTCGATCGCCGGGGCATCCCGTGGTGCATCTTCTGTGACCCTGAAGTCGCGCGAGTGGGGCTAAGCGAAGCGGAAGCCAAAGAAAAGAAAATCGAATTTGAAACTACGAAATATCAGATTGATGATCTTGATCGAGCCATCGCTGACAGCGAGGCGCACGGTTTCGTAAAAGTACTTGCCATTCGCGTCTGTGACAAAATTCTCGGCGTTACAATTGTCGGAAGTCATGCCGGAGACATCATCGCAGAATATGTCACCGCGATGAAGTTTGGGTTGGGGCTTAATAAAATCCTCGGCACGATTCACATCTATCCGACGTTGAGCGAAGCTAATAAGTACGCCGCCGGTGTTTGGAAGAAGCGAAATGCGCCGCAGTTCGCTCTAAAAATCCTTGGTCATTTTCATGAATGGCGACGAAATTAAAAGGCAGTGATGTTGGAGAAGTTGACCGAAAAATTGAAATCATTTCTTTTTGCCATAGTGGTAATCCCGACAACCGCTTTGGAAGAATGGAAAGTCGAGCAGTTTTCGAGCGTGCCCAGGAATGAGGTGACAGTCTCGTCGAAAGGTTTAATCGTAAAAATAAACCAATCTGCTGGTCCACTGATCTTTTCTTTGAACACAAAAACAAAGATCACAGGATTTAAAATAAGGGGTGATTTTCAAGGATTACCCAAGTTAACAAAGCCTTCGCTTCAGGGAGAAAAAGGGTTCGATGACTATCCGCTTCGACTGGGTTTCGTAATACCCGGCGAGAAGCGATTGTCTGGGTTAAAAAAATTATTTGCGGCTGAATGGGTGAAGCGTCTTTACGAACAAGTTAAAGAGGGATCGGGCATTGATTCCGTACGTTTTTTCAACGTTACTCAGAATCCAAATCAAGTGGGCCGGGGCAGAACTCATCCGGCCTCTGATTTGTTGCAAGAAGAATTTTTCGCTGAGGCAAAAGCGGCGGGTCCCTTTTCTTTCGAACATCAATTGAAGCTGCCGATTGATGCCGTGGCAGTGTGGATCAGCATCGACGGTGATGATACCAAGTCGTCGTATGATGTTTTGATTTCGAGCTTAGAACTTCGCACGGAGTAGCGAAATCGGATCTTAATTATACTGAAACAAAACCCTGTACCGAATTTCGATCTTCTCGCGATCCAAGAAAATATCTTTCGGAAGTGCCGGCAAAAAACCGAGACGTGCCATTCGTTCGGCCAATTCAATTTTGAGGCGGCTCTCGTCGCCGGCAATGTCGACTCCAAGAACCTGACCATTTCCGCCAATCCCAATGTGAACGAAGAATTGTTCGGCATGGCCGTCATGCGGTAAGAGACCGCGTTTCGCTTCGTTTAAGATCTTCGATAGCTTTAAGAAATAGGGATGCGTTTGAACGCTAGTCAGCTCAAAGATCTCGGACGCGGTTACAGCCCGCGCGCTTGCGGTAACTTCGGTGGTGGCGCTTTGCGGGTCTGGCGAAGGAACCACCGCTGCAACTTCAGGCGCCCCTAGTTGAACAGGAGGCGGTTTCGGACGACGTTGAACGACTCTTGGTTCTGAACGAGCGATCTCTAAATCTCCGAGCCACACTTCGTTATTCTCTTGTGTCTGCAATGGCGCTCCCGAGGCGGTCCACATCACAACGCCGACGGCCGCTGCATGCAGCACCAACGAAAAGAACAGAGTTGGTACAAACATCAGCAGCCGTTTCATAAATAGAGACTCAATCCTGCGTAGACGCTGAGCGGCTGTAACGGTTCGACACCGTTCGAGCGGACGCGTGAATGCGATTTCAAATCGAGAAGATTTTGAATTCCCCAATTTAATTTCGTCTCGCTAAACTTCCATACGCCAGGGAGCGCTTGTTCGCCAGATAGGTCCCAAACAGTTGTGCTCGGAAGCCTGAAGCGATCGGTATTGGCATCGTCACCGAAGTGTTCGCCCGTCGATTGCATTTGCAATCGCACGGACGATTTCTCGTCGTAGGCCCAAGTCACACCAGCGCGGTACATTTCCTTCGGAGCGTACTGCGGCGTTTTCCCATCGAGCGGCCCGCCATTGAATCGTGCAGAAAGAAATGTCGCATTTGCGTAGGCAGAAAATCCGTTAGTAATTTTCCCTGCGACTAAAACTTCAACTCCGTCTGTTCTTGACGAGCCGACGTTGCGAAGCGAAGTGCCGACTCGGCCGAACTGATCTGAAAAATCGATCTGAAAAATGCTTAGGTCAGTTTCAAAAACCGAGAATGCACCGCGAATTCCTATTTCTTTCGAGAATGTTTTCGCCTCTTTAATATCTTCACTGATGACGTCGCCAGTTGAAAGCGGAACAGTGTCAGTGAAAGACGGTGGCTTGTAACCTTGCGAAAAGTTGGTGTAGAGGTTGCCACCCCAGTCGAATCGATACTCGGCACCCAAACCACCCAGCAGCGGAGACGAGGTTTTCTTCGCGTTCCGCAGCGGCGCCGTTCCTCCGACGTTAAGGCTCTCTTCAATGTTCTGATCGATCGCTTCTGCGCGAACTCCGGGAATCACCGTGAGCCGATCCAGTTTAAACGCGTTTTCAACTGCGACCGCACTCGACAGCGTTTTGCGAGCAAGTTCTTTGGTCACGGTTCCCGAGCGCGCCGTAGCACTCGAACCGGTCTGCTGACTGAAGGGCGAATTTGTATTGATCACGGTCAGTGCGACAGAAAGATTTTGATCATTATCCGCCAGCTCATATTTATGAAGGACGCGCACATCAATGCCCGTCGTTTGAAAGTTCTGTTCTTGAATTGTGTTGGTTGTACCTATGGCAATTCCTCCGAAGGCCGTTGCACCACCGAGAGCCTGACGGAAGCTTGTACGTTTCGCTTGTGAAAACCAGAGAGACGTCTTTGCTCCGGTTTGCGCGGACCAGTCTTTATCCCAAGCAAGAACAACACCGGTGCGATCAAACTCGAATCTATCATTCGATAGAGTGGTTTTCTCAATACCCTCGTCGAGCGCGACAACGCCTGCGGAACGAGTCAGCGCGAGTCCGCCGGGCTCACCGAATTTTCCCTGATAATAATCGACGTCAAAAGACAGTCGGCTCGTCGTGTCGATGTTCCAGCCGAAGTTCAAACGCGGATTTAAAATTTTCGAGTCGCTGTTTCGTTCGCGGAAACCACGGCTGCCTCTAAAAGCAAGGCTACCAAGCCCACCGAAGCTGTCTGACGCAAACGTCGCCTCGGTGAACGAGCTATACATCCCATGAAGCCCGCCAAGGTTCTTCGTCATCAATTTCAAATCTTGATTTGTTCTTGGTGCCTTGCGGAGCTGCCAGTCGAGTGCGCCGCCCGGCTGGGGGCCATAAAGAAGTCCCGCGCCTCCACGGAAAAATTCAACGCGGTCGAGAGCCTCTTGCGGTGGAACGTAATAAGCTGCCGGATACCCATACGGATCGGGAGTGACCGGCAGACCATCGCGCAACATTAAGATGTTAAATGATTCGTGCGGATCGCCGATACCTCGGTAGCCGATACTCGCGAACGACTCGTTATTGACTTCAGAAACCATAAGTCCGGGAATTTGCGCTAAGGTTTGGCGATACTGATTTCCGGGCGCTGTTGGCTGTTCGGACTTTTGAATAACGGTCGTCTTTTTTCCTGAATAAATTTTGCGATCTACCACGGGGCGCATTTCGATGTGTTGAGACGGGCTATCAACGACAACAGGTGGCAATTCGAAAACACGCGTCGGTTCTCCGGCAGGCACTTCTTGCGCTAATGCATTTGACGTTGGCGCTATCAAAAACGCCGAGAATAATAGAATTGCTGCCGCATTCAAAAAGGATCGATTTCGGTTCATGAGACGACGTTCTCACAAATTACTCAGGAGGCGCACCACTTATGGGTATTGACGAGTAATTGAGAAACGAGCAAAACCAGATCCGCCCTGTTGCAGTAAAAGAATCTGAGGTAGATTTAATGTCCCCAGTTTTTATCGAGCGGCTGAATAATGCATTTGCTCTTTACGAGGAGTTTACAAAACTTCTCGACGAGCCTCTCCTTCAATCGAAGCTTGCGACTTTGCCTTCCAACACTATTGGCCAGCAGCTTTGGTGCGTAATCGGAGCTCGAGAGAGTTACACAGTGGCAGTGGAAAAGGGAACCTGGGATGGTTTCCGCTGTTCGCTGAGGGCGGGGGATTTGATCGATAAGCAGCAAGTGTTACAAGCGTTGCGGGATTCGGCAGAACGCGCTCGTAAGGTAATTACAGCAGTTGAAACTTGGACGATTGAACAAGAGCGGCTCGCGTTTCAATGGCTTGAACATGAAATTCAGCATCATGGACAACTCATTCGATATATCTATGGAATCAAGATCCCAGTGCCCGCAAGTTGGAAGACGCGGTACAATTTAGATTAAGTGGAACCAGCGTCTTAAAAACATTTCAACGGACCGTCAGTATCTACAGTTTTCGACCGTTGATGAACCCTTGCTGCGTCAACGAATTCAAGCACTTACCTTAAATGGGGTGTCTACCGGCTGGACGGTATGAAACCTGCTCTGCAACGCTCGTAGAAACACACTTATGTAATCGCGACCTGCCTTCATGCCGTCCTCGGCGTTGCTCGTGCTGGAAGTTTGTATTTCGGGGGTCATTTTGTTCAAGGTTCGAACTCGCTCACGGCTTTTGCTTCCTTTGGCTGTCATCTTCCTCATCGAGAGCTTGGCTCAGCCCGTGATGTCGATGCAATCAGCGACTGGCGGTCGCATCACGTCAGCACCTGCTCAAAATACAGCGGCAGATCTGGCTGCGAGCAAAGAAGATTTTAGACGGCTACAACTCGAGACAAATCGTCAGATGATCGAAGCCATGCAGACTGGTTTCGGTGGGCGTGATCCCGCGATGCGCGACTTGATGTCGATCGACTCGCGCACCGTGAACGAGTTAGTGCCAAACTTCGCAAACGCGCCGATAGATGCGGATCCGTTTTTTATGCGTTCCCAGAATTGGGTCGATAACAACCAAGTCGTGAAAGACTATGCCGTCGTCAGTGACAATCGCTCGACCGAGATTTTGCTACCGAGCAGCCAACGGAAATTGGTTTTGGATCTTCCGCTTCGCTCGGTGATCGCGACCGATGAATATTTACTTTTTACGTTGCATCCCGAGAGCGATCTTTTTGATCGGTTGGCCGGTGTGCGAAATTCCGAAGGTGAAGGGCTCTTCGTTATCGAAACGGCGCTCCTTGCTCATCATGCACAAAAGAAAACTCCAGTCCCGGTATTTTTCTTACCCATCATGGGTAAAGGCTGGAGAACCGGCGTAAAAGCGATGCAGATCGTTCAAGGTGACATTCTTGCTGTCAGCAACAGCACGGAAGTTATTCCGTTTTTGATGAAGGACATCCGAGAGATGATCCAGATTTCAAAAATCAATTTAGACATCTCGGTGATGATCAGTCTCACAAAACTTGGAGCCGATGGAAAAGTCGCGGACGAACGATTGATGCCGGCGCCTGGTTCGACCTCACTCTTGGGACTCGTGGTAACGGGACTCGACACGACACGACCTGGTTATAATTTCTTTCGAGATTTTAAAGCTCTCGCGGCTTCGAACACTTCGACGTTTTCGAACCGCTCGTTGGTCGCAAAAATGGCGAAGCTTTTTATCCAGCAAGCGAACGCTCAGAGCGGTGAGGATCCAGTCACAACAGCGATCAAACGAACAGCGGTCTTCGGGTCGATTGTCGCGATCACGATCGTAACGGCATTTGCATTGAAGTATAAGAGCCCTGCGGTTCGGCAACGTCTCGATGATATTCGTAAGTACCGTCATGCCTTAGACCCGAAAACGGTGGACGCCGAAAAGATGCGAGGCCTTCGCGATTTCTTGCGTATCGAAGGTTCGATTTTGGCGTCGATCGCTCAATTCCCATTGATTACTCCGGGCATCGCAGTTCAGTACTTTGTCGATCGTCATATGCCGAATCTAGGCGCGGGCGACCACACGCTGATGCGCAAAGTATTGAATCAAACAATTTATCCAAACCTTCGCCATTTCGGAAAAGTGTCAGTGAACGAGAAGGTAACTCTTCTCGGCACTGGCTACGCAGCGACAGCAGGAATCGGAATGGGCTACCTTCACTACTACCATCTGCTGCCAGCATTCATTAGCGCCGTAAGCCCGTCGCTTCCAGATGGCTTGAGCCTCGCTTTGAACGAAAGCTTCAGTGAAAGCAATCGGCAGACGCAAGCGATGCTCTTCACGAATCTTCTCGTCGGAGCCTCGATCGGTATCTTGCGCGGTCCGGCCGACTTCACGATGGACGCTAAAAGTCAGGTCGTAGAAGAACTCTATGCACGCGTCGATAACGATCTTCGTCGTTTGGGAATCAATCCGGACGATCCGAAAGTACAGAGTCGCCGCGAAGAAATGCGCGAGGCTTTGGTCAACTTGACTCTCGTACAAAAAGGTCTGCCTTCAACGGCCGAGATTCTTTTTGATACGATGAGTTTGTACAGCTCGATTGCGAAAGCGCGAGGATTTGCGACGCCGACGAACGCCACGTTGTTGGCGAACCTCAATCCGTTGGCTTACGAAACGGCTCCGGTTGAGAAAGAGAAAGACGGAAAAATTAAAATCGTCGACGGAGATCCGATGCTTCAAGAAGGAAACTTCATCCTCACTTCGCGTCGCGGCTTGCTTCCAAGTGTATTGGATCGAGCGTTGGCGCAAGCGAAGGCTTGGCATCAACTCAATCCGTCTCCGGATACGGAAAATGCTTTGCGCCTTGTGGAACGAATGATTTCGGATTCGGAACGACTGCGCCTTGCACTTCCGAAGGCGGCCCGAGCTCTTTTGCGTTACATGGAAGAACCATCGTTGTTAACGAACAACGCCGACCCTGCGAAAAAAGCAGTGCGCGATGCAGATCTAAAACGCCTGCAAGACGGAATTCGCGAGATCAACACGCGCGCCTTGGCTTTCCGCCAGTTGATCGTCATGTCCAACTATGAGGGGCCGACCGAATATACGGCTCGCTACCTTCCGGTTTCTTGGACAAAAGATTACGGCAGCGGCGCTACCAACATGGCGGTGCTCTATCTGCGGCAAGCTCTGGCGAGTCAGTTAGACGGCTCTAATGTCGACAACATCGTTGCGAAGTCTGAAGACATCTTACGCTTTAAGAATCGCGCACAGAGCGAAGCTGTCGCTGAAATGCAGAAACAGCGCCCCGAGCTTGCGAATATGTCGGAAGCTGAGATTTTGGCTGACGCGAATCTACGCGCCGAGGTTTTGCAGCGGGCTAATATTTCAGCCAAACATCTTGGCGAAGAACAACGAGCTTTAGAGGCCGCAGACAAGTTCAAGCCTGCAGACGGATGGATCAACGACTTCAGACATCGCAGTGCCCTGCACCGCGCGGAGGCTCGTCTCGCGCGTTACTCTCTTGAAAACTCTGAGAAGCCAGAAATGTTGAGCAAAGAAAATCTGGAAGCTCGCCTTCGCGAATTCTATACCTACGAGAGCGGTAAACAAATCGGTCTTCGTATTCAGGGCCTATCACCTGAACGCGATATGAACCGGCGCGGCGACGGCACGGCTCCATGGCAATCCGAGAATGCAAAGTACGAGACGATGCTCAAAGAAATCCAAGAGAAGACAGAGATCTTGGTGAAGCGGCAAACTGAAACCGTGAATGTGCGAACCTATATAGCAAAGCTCAGTCCGCTCGACCAGACACGGCTTAAAATGCAGTTTCACGCGTCGGTTTTCTTAAGCGCATATCGTGATGCCACGACGATGACTGATATCGTCAGTGCTGTCGACTCCGCGCAACCGGGAATGACTCAGGTCCTTCGCCAAGCACTGACCCGACAAACAGAAAAAGATCTGCAAACGCTAGAAAATCTCGAAGCTTCAAGAACGAATGGCTTCGATCGAAAGCTGACCCAAATACGCCGCACGGTTGTGTCTGTCACAGCGGGCACGATCAACCGCGGGTTGCGCGTTGTTGATTCGATGTTCAACGACCAGAGCATTGATCGTGGCGCTTTAGGCGTCATCCAACGTCGTGTTCCATTCGCAGAAGAATTTGTATCGGCCAACATACGAAACTTGAAATTCTGGCCCGTCGCATTCTCGGTCAGTTGGGCCTGGAGTCACTTCGCCCTTGGAACTGGAATCGGTTACTCGTTCTGGGTCACTTCGATTCTGACTCAGGGGATATTTGTGATGATGCCGGTGCAGTGGTTGTTCAGAAATTACCGCATGCAATCGTTCAAGCCCTATGACAGTAACAAACCAGGTTGGGCAGGCGTTTTTCACCTCGGTGGCAAGTATGGGATTGCAGAAACGCTGGGTTACGCCGTGACGTTTATCGCGATTATGCCCGCGGTTTTGTTGACCACTGAAGTTGGGAAGTTACTCACCGAGCGAATCGGAACTCCGCTTGCGCAGTCGATGCAGAGCTTTTCGTTTACTGAGGTTTCAGCGGTAGCGGTGACTGGCTTGCTGTCCTACATCGCGGGAAGCAAAGTGTATGAGAAGTGGAAGATGAAGCGAACGTTTGGCCGCTTGTCGGCGTTCGACGAAATGAGATCGAATGATGCGAGAGCGACTCAGGACGCTAGTAAAGGTGCGCCGATTCGAAGCTGTGAACTGATTTTCGTTCCGGTTGCGCCCTAGTCTTCGGCCCATAGTCTAAGCGTTCGCGGGGAAAAATACCTCATCCGCGAACCAGTCCGGGGGCTTTCGACGTATCATAGAAGTCGCCCGCGGACTCACTCTTGCACTGGGTCCGGGCATGAAAAACAGCTTCGGTGCACGATCGACGCTTTCTGTTGGGCCACTGAAGTACACCTACTATCGCTTGAAAGCCCTCAATCGAAACGGTGTCGACGTTGCGCGACTACCGTATTGCTTGCGAATTCTGCTCGAGAATCTGCTGCGTAATGAAGACGGCGTCACGGTGACTCAAACTGACATCGAAAGTCTTATGCGTTGGGACCCGAAGACACCTTCGGATTGCGAGATCGTTTTTTCTCCGGCGCGAACGTTGTTACAAGATTTCACCGGTGTTCCCGCAGTCGTAGATCTCGCAGCGATGCGCGACGCGATGGCAGCCTTGGGCGGCGATCCGGAGAAAATAAATCCGCTGCAACCTGTTGAACTCGTGATCGATCATTCAATCCAGGTGGATGAATTTGGAACGAGCGATGCCCTCGAGAAAAATCAGGATCTCGACTATGAACGGAACGGCGAAAGATACTCACTCTTGCGCTGGGGTCAGAAGGCCTTTAAGAATTTCAAAGTTGTTCCGCCGAATAGCGGCATCGTCCACCAAGTTAATCTCGAATATTTAGCTCGCGTCGTTTTCTCAACGGATGAACTAGAAGTATCGACTGAGTATCCACCGGTCGCTTACCCGGATAGTTGCGTCGGCACTGATTCGCACACGCCCATGGTCAATGGACTTGGCGTACTCGCCTGGGGTGTTGGCGGAATCGAAGCCGAGGCGACGATGCTCGGTCAGCCGATTTCAATGTTGATCCCGCAAGTTATAGGGTTCAAGCTCAGCGGTTCGCTACCACAAGGAGCAACGGCGACTGATTTAGTACTTACGATCACAGAGATGCTGCGCAAAAAAGGCGTCGTCGGTAAGTTTGTCGAATTCTTCGGACCGGGAATATCGTCGCTGACGCTTGCTGATCGAGCGACGATCGGCAACATGTCGCCCGAATACGGCGCGACCTGTGCGATTTTTCCCCCGGACGAATTGACGCTTCAATATTTGCGTCTTACCGGGCGTTCGAAAACTCGAATCGCGCTCGTCGAAACCTACATGAAAGAACAGGGCTTGTTTCATCAAAAAAATTCGCCTGAACCCGTTTTCACCGACGTACTGACTCTCGATTTAGGAAGTATTGAGCCGAGTATCGCCGGACCAACGCGCCCACAGGATCGGATTCCGTTAGCTCGTGCGAAACAAGCTTTTAATGAATCGCTTCCTCAGCTGAAGCCGATGCAACGAAACGGAACCGGGCGTATCGTTGGCGGAAACGGTAACGGAGGTTTTCAGCTCGCAGACGGATCGGTCGTCATCGCTGCGATCACGTCTTGTACCAATACTTCAAATCCAACCGTTATGATCGCAGCCGGTCTCTTAGCAAAAAAAGCGATCGAACTCGGCCTTGCGACCAAACCTTGGGTAAAGACCTCGCTCGCGCCAGGATCGAAGGTCGTCACGAGCTACTTCGAAAGTGCAGGGTTGACTCCGTACCTTGATCAGTTGGGATTCAACTTAATTGGCTATGGCTGCACCACCTGCATCGGAAACTCAGGACCACTCGCGCCAGAATTCAGCGATCAGATTAGGGAAGGAGATTTAGTCACGACAGCTGTGCTCTCTGGAAACAGAAATTTTGAAGGGCGCATTCACCCTGACGTACGCGCAAACTTTTTGATGTCACCTCCGCTGGTCGTCGCATTTGCGCTTGTCGGACGTATTGATTGGGACACTGAAACCGAACCAATGGGCAAGGGTAAGGACGGGCGTGACGTTTTTCTAAGAGATATTTGGCCCAGCCAACAAGAAATTCAGGAGACTTTGCGAGCCGCGATTGAACCGGCCATGTTTTCGAAAAGTTACAGCGACATTTTTGAAGGTGATGACCGATGGAAAGCGATCGGAGTCGTTCACTCCAAACAATTCGATTGGAAGAAAACTTCGACCTACATTCGACAGCCCACATATTTCAAAGAAATGATCGAAAGAAATGATGCGAGGGCACCCGAGTCGGTTGACGACATCAGTGGAGCTCGCGCGATGCTCGTCCTGGGCGATACAGTGACCACGGATCACATTTCGCCAGCGGGAACTATTCGGCGCGACTCTCCTGCCGGAAAATACTTGATCACTCATGGTGTGGAACCGAAAGATTTCAATTCTTACGGATCGAGGCGTGGCAATCACGCGGTCATGGTCCGCGGAACCTTTGCCAATCCGCGTATCCGAAACCTGCTAGCGAGCCCCGGCGTAGAGGGCGGGTGTACGACTTATTTTCCAACGAACGAACCGATGACCGTGTTCGATGCCGCCGTAAAGTATAGAGAGAACGGAACTCCACTGTGCGTTTTAGCCGGAAAAGAATACGGCGCTGGTTCTTCGCGAGATTGGGCGGCGAAGGGCACGCTGTTACAGGGCATCAAATTTGTGATTGCAGAAAGTTTCGAACGCATTCACCGTTCGAACTTGGTTGGAATGGGTGTGCTTCCACTAGAATTTGTCGACGGACAGACGATTAAAACACTGGGTCTTTCAGGGCGCGAGACTTTCGATGTTATTGGGCTCAAGGCGGCTGTCGATGCGAGATTTGCCCACGGCCGCACGATCACGGTTCGCGCCACGGATGAAAAAGGAATCGCAAAAGAATTTTTAGTGCTGGTGCGAATCGATACACCACAAGCACTGCTTTACTTCTTAAATGGAGGCATATTGCCGTTCGTTCTTCGCGAGCTTTTGAAAGGGCGGCAGAAGGCACCCGCAATATCTCGCGCGATGTCCACGACGGCGCAGGTTTCTCGCACTCACGCAACAGGCGATGGCAGTGTCGATCGTGGATCCGAAGAATCATTTCCTGCGAGCGACCCTCCGGCGTACTGAATGTACATTGTTACTTTTGCGCAAATTCTGCGAATAGGTATCAATTAAGTCGCAACCAGACGTCGGCTCATCGTGCGCATGGCCCATGCGTTGCAGATTCCCTCAGCGATGAGTCAACGCATCCGCTTTCAATTCAATCTCTTCCGTTCGGTCATTCACTCTGTCAGCGTCGTCGCGCTGAATCTGCCTTTCGCGCTGATTTCAACTCAATCGCTCGCCTCGAGCCAGAACGAAAGAGACGTTCAAGTACGAGCCGCAAACTTATTACCGGAAACCTGGCTGGAAGTAGAAGCGCGTCGCATAAAATCGGGCCTCGTCAGACGAAGTCGTCCCGGCGGATTCAATGAGGATCAAGACTTCCACATCGAAAGATCGAAATACAAAATGCGCGATCGAACAGCGGAAGAAATCAGTCGTGATCACTCTACTTTTCGGCCGGTTTCAATTTGAATGCCAACTCAGTCAGTGGGCGGATCACGGACCTTGGTATCAGTCGTATCGTAATTATTTTGATTCGGGACTTCGACGAGCCGCGAGACGATTAGCAGCAGTGAAGCCGGCGTTCTCTCGAGCGCCGACTTCTGAATGCAAAGATTTGTTTATGTAATTTGATCGTCGTCAGATTTCGAATCGTCCATTCGTTGCTCTTGAATCTGCGATTCAGCTTTTTTTGGATGCAAAGGTTTTACAGCTGCCCTTTGATCGGGACCCGATTGGTTCGCGCGGTACTGTTCGCCATAGACCTGTGATTGCGCGATGCGCTCTTGCATCGACATCTTGCCTTCATGTTGCAAACCTTGTGATGGTTTCTGAACCTGTCTCTTCATGGAGCTCTCCTTGTTACAGTGAGCTCTTGCAACTTGAAAACCGCGTTCGCGGCTCATCTATTGGTGACAATCATCGAAGCGCGCGGAACCGCGCCCCGAACGCTGAAAACATGTTCCGCGCTGACTCGGCACGTTTTATAGCGCGAGTCGAACTTCTTCGACCTCTGTCATAAACTCGGGATCGTTCGCCAAAGTGCGACAGATCGCCATTCCAAGATTCTCGCCAGCTTTGACGTCGCTCGGGAAGTGCACGCCGACCTTCATTCTTCGTTCGCTGAGTTGCGTCGCGAGATCACGAAACCCCAACTGCATCTTCTTGTCGGTAAATATCGTCGCAAGCACGCAGGCGTCGAGCGTTGAAATTGTTGCGTGCGAACTTGGATAAGACTTTTGCCCACCGGGAGGTGTGACACAAGGTTGTAACCTTGAATCTACATCATAGGGTCGGGTGCGCATGTACCGGCTCTTAAACGACTGCGAGATTTTTTCGCCAAGTTTTCCCACGCGCTTCATCAAGGGCGAGAGACTCTTGATTTCTTTTGCCGAAAGTAATGACGTACCAGAGAACAAATTTTGGAAGCTTGGTGTGCGCTGCTTTTGGCCGAGTTTGCATTCAACGTCTGTGCGCTCGTCCTGGAGTTTCAGCAGTACTTCGATTTCGAGCAACGACTGCTGCTCGTTTGGAGGATCCGGCAAACGGTAGTCTGCCACCGTTTGTTTCTCCCACTCTGCTGAAGCAGCATGAGTCGCTCCCGGCAAAATAGTCGAGAAGAGAACCGTGAAGACAGCTATTGAAACCGCAAGATTGAGACGCATCGGGATGACCCTCTTTTTTAACTCAGCAGTACGTAGCATCATCGCCCGACTCCAGTCTAGTTGTCGCTGGTTCTAGCTCATCATTTTGACCCCGACGGCCTACTGCCGAGATCCTTGAGCTATGAAGACGAAGATAGCGCTCGGTCCTATCGACCTGTCTCTTCCGATTATTTTTTCACTATTTATCATGCCGGCTCAAGCGTCCGCGAAATCAGTGAGTGATCACCGCGTGAAATCGCTCTCTTGTCGAAATGTAAGTGCGGATAGCGTGGCTCGTGCGATTCGCCCGGAAACTTTTAGTAGCGCGAATCATTTACCCTATCAAAACTGGAGTTTTCAATGGGGTGTGTACGAACTCGCCGGTTGCTGGTCGCTCAGTCGATTCCAGAGACTCTATTTCTATCTTCGTGAGCCGGCCGCCGCGCCGTCGATGACTGACTTTTCGAATCAAGCACGTTCGAAAGACATGTATGACGACGGGCAGGGGTGGAAAGCATTTCCGCTGGATAAATTTTCGTTTTTGCCAGATCAAGGAGATTCTCGATGGACGAGCTGGGAAAACGGTTGGCATGAAACCGGATCGTCTCCACAGGTACTCGAGCGCGGAGTAAAACCTGACATCGAATATTATCAGGCACTTCGATTTCACCAGCTCGAGAATATTAAATATCTTAAGGGTCCGTTGGCCCGCACGCCTGCAGAGAACGACTCTACGTGGTCAGACTTATCGAGTCTGATTGCGAACGGACGGCGCCCCCTCATTTTGCTTCGCCCCGCCAGATACAATCAGCATGTCGTAGTCGCGAAGCGAATCGAGAAAACAACT
>JAYSST010000683.1:0-6699 GCA_043720435.1 Bdellovibrionales bacterium | reverse complement strand
ACTCCGCAGGCTTGCGCTCATCACGCCCCCCTTTGGACCGCCGTCTCGTTGCATGAGACACAGCCGGTCATGTACTCGGTTAAAGTCCAGGTCGATTTTCCGGATATTTTCCGGTTCGTCTGGCCTTTTGGGGTGGAGCAGATCGCCACTGCTCGCCTCCCCGCTCATTCCTTAAGCACCGAAAGTGCCAATTTGGGTCTTTTTCCGAAAAGCGGATTTTCGGGGTCCAGCTCATCCGAGATGCGGAGCTGCGGCTTTTTGCGGCACATAATTAAGAATTGGCGATGGAGCCACTAGTGTCACTTCGTGAAAGGAACACACGAAACGTTTAGCAGATCGTCATCACAGCCGGGGGAAGTGGGCGCGTTTTGCCATCAGGCAAACGGATGTAGACCGCGCCATCAGGCAAACGACGTAAACAATGCCTCCGGCGAACCATTGGCCGCGGTATCAGCTGCATAGAAACAGTGCTCACTCACTTTGGGTCACTCTTTCAAGCACGTTCCATCACTATAGCGAGTTAAAACAAACGGTTCATAGGCGACACCGATCCCGACTGGGGTGCTGCTCATGATGCTGACGGTTCCTGCCAAATTTATGCATACACTTTGCCTGAGGCCGGCCGTGCGGTAGGCCGTCATACAACAGCTCGCATCCGGAGTCGCAATAAGCGCATTCCAGAAAGACCAGGTTCCAACCGGGTATGGGGCGCTGGGCGCGCACGTGGCGCCTGAAATAATCCATTCTGCGGCGATGTTTCCCACCACGGGGTCGCCGTCGTAACATCGGACCGTTGCACTTCCGGTGAAACCGGGCGCTGTGTTTGTGATGAGAAGTGGACCTGAAAGACCATTATCCACGATAGTTCGCGATGCCGGTCCAGAACATCCGCCGCCGTCTTCGCCGGTGGAACCAGTTATCCACTCGACAGCGGGGCCGCAATTACCCCCGGCGCACGCGACTGCGTCGGTTTGTCCGTTCGTATACGGACACGCGGCGCCACCGTTAAGCGGCGGTGTCGTCCAAGTATAAGTCCTGAAACCTGGCCCGGCCGCGCACGTGTCCCAGCTTCCGACACAAGCAACGGGACAAGTTCTTGTCAAAGGCACGGGGCACGCAATTCCGCCGCCTGACGGCGCTGTCGTAATGGTATAAGTCTCGATACCCGTGGCTAGGTTACAAGCACCCCAAAATCCAGCGCAGTCGACAGGTGGGCCGCAAGGGGCCGGATTACATGCGAGAGAATCTCCGGTGGAGTTTGGGCATGCAGCGCCGCCGCTCGCCGCCGCTGTCGTTATAGAATAAGTCATCGTGCCGCCGCCGCACGGTGCCGAGCATGCGCTCCAGTTTCCGACACAGTCCACGGGGCAAGCGCCTGGATTACACGCTTGCGTATCGCCCGGTGCCGGAGTCGTGCACGCAGGGCCACCATTCGTTTCAGGCGTTATCACCGCATAGGTCTGCGTGCCGCCCCCGCAGGCGACAGAACAAACTCCCCATCCACCGATACAAGGTGTCGGACAAGTCGCAGGCGTAACTTTGGCAGTACACTGAGCTACGCCTAAAGCTGAGATTGCATTCATAACTTGCGAAGCAGGGAGGCACGCGCCGCTATACAGCGGAGCACATGTGATATCTCCGTCAGCAGATACGCTCGAAATAATTTGCGCGGGTCTTCCCAATGTCACAGCACAAGACTTGCCCGCGTTCTTTGGAGTACATGTTCCGGTCGCGCTGTTATAAGAGCCATTTAAAATAAAACACGCAGACTGCAGCGAGCCATCATCAATACCTCGAACCGTCGCGAATCCGTATTTTTCGGGACTCAGCGGCGGTGCGCTCGTCCCGAAATCAAGGACCAAAGACACTTTGATATCGAGCGTGGGATTTAGACACGGATATATTTCACAGAGCGGCTTCCAGCGAGCGACGTACTTTATTGGGCAAAGCGAGTCACCAGCGGCCGTGGCGCTTGGGCAGGGTCCACCTCGAATGCTATGGCGAGTGGTCAGATCGCTCGCATCGTAAGTTACTTTTTCTCCGATGTTGGATCCGAAGAGAACGAAGTTATAATAGCCGCCGTCGGCTAGTGCCAGGCTGCATCCGGTGGTAACACAAGCAAACGATGCATTTTGTGCGACCGTCTGCCGCCAAGATGCCGGATTTTTTAAAGCCGCTTCAATCTGCGAGCGGGCCGTCAGCACGACTCGCGTCGCGCGAAGTTGCAAGGAATCTTGATTCGATAGTTGAGAAATACCCACCATCGCCGCACCCGCCAGGGTCAACATTGACGTCGCAACCATGATCTCGACTAAGCTGAATCCTTTTTTATTCATAGCGGGTCTCCGCAGACGGGATCGCCGCTACTATTGAAACCTTTCACGACCTGCGTGGGGGCACAAATAAGCCCGGCGCCGGTGATCGCGTCGCAGTTGTTTGATGCCACATTTACTGCCGGCCCGCGATAGGTGTCGCCGCCCGTGCATGGGGCGACGGCATTTGTAATTTTCACGGAGCACTGGTTCGTCTCGGCATTATAAATTCCAAGCATCGAGATGCAGGCGGCCTCAACGCTTTGCTCGTTCAAATTTCGAACGAGATCAAACGAAAACGCCGGATCAGCCGCATTTAAAACAAGTGCCGACGTCGCTGGTCTGAAGCTAAGCGTAAAACGAATGGTGTCGATCCAATTGCCGTTTTGAAAGACGCGAGCTTGTAATCGGATGTCGTAATGAAACGGACACGCGTCGTTTCCCGTCGTGGAAAAACTCGTGCAGGTGTTTCCATTCAGATCGAAACCAGCATATGGGTTCGTCGCTGCATAATATGGAGTGACGGAATCGGGGGTGTAGATGTCCAAGCTCGGCGGGCTTGACGCAACAAAACTTATAATGGCTGCGCTGTTCCCGACTTGTGTCTTCTGCCAAGACTTCGGTGCTGAAACGAGTCCTACAAGTTTTTGTTTTACGAGGTTTGCAGAAACCGAGACGTTCATTTGTTGAGAAATTTTTCTCTTCTGAACACCGTTCGTCATCATGACAACGGCTGCAGCACCGACGACACCCAAGACGACGAGCACGACAACCAAGCTCATTCCCTTTTGATTTAGAGGCATGCAGGTGCGCATAGCAATCCCCCCAACGCATTAAAACCTGTAGCAACATCCGAGGCTGCACATGTACCCGGGCTAGGTTTTCCGCAAACGACCGCGCCAGCGCCGTTAAATCCTAAGGGGTAGCTAGCTCCGGCACCGAGAGCATTTGAGGGATCGCAAGCCGTCGAGAGCGCTGCGATCGAACAAGTCATCCCGACCAGCACTCCACCCATCGATGTACAGACTTCGTTCAACGCCTCGAGCCTCGCGTCTTTGAAGGCGATCAAGTCGTACGACTTCAGATTTTGAAGAGATCCGCCGGCTTCTCTTGTCTGAAATTTGATTATTACTTTCGGTTGCGCATGAAGGCAGTTGACGTCATCACAATTCGCCACCCACGACAGTGAAATCCCGACGGGACAGGCCGAATTGCCCGCAGCCGCATCGAACGTCGTACAAAAGTCGCCCTTGTTCGTCATGCCCGTTGAAGTAGCGCTGCCATCTAGCACGCTTCCATCGATCGGAAACTGCAGCGGTTGTGGAGTCGCAAATGCCGCGCATGTCGTTCCCGCCGCGAAACACGCCATAGCTGGATTGGCGGTAACGATCGAATTCCAACCAGTCTGTGTACGAACCAGACCGTGAAACTCCATTCGACGTGCGGCGATCCAAAAATGTCGCTCTTGCACCGTCTCCATTCTCGCCGAATCGGTAAAGACCACCGTCGTGCCAAGCACAACGACGGCCGATATCGATGTCGCTACAATGACCTCGACAAGCGAGAACCCGCTTTGACGATTGGCGATCATTGAGAAAAACGTATGAATTCCCACTGCAATTTATCGGTATAATTTGGGAATAACCCAAACGATACGCATCAAATTGATACAGAAAAATCGCGCAAAGGTACCGCGTTTAACGTGGTGCGGTCGAGTGTCGAACTTTTTCATTCCTTCGCCGAGTCTGTCGCCACGGCGACGGAATTGCTTGGCCGAAGAAACCGCAGCCTGTTGCCAATGGGTCACATGCAATCAAGCTCTCTGCAATATATTCCGGCACTCGCTCCCTTACAAATCCACCATTCAGTAACAGGATCACAAGCGGCACCTTCCGTAGCACTGTTGCCGGGGCGTGGACATCCGGCAAAATCAAGTGCGCAATAGCCTACGCCGATATTGGTCCATACTCCGGTGCTAGCAACGTTGCAGGTCGCGCCCGAAACAATCCATTCAGCGGCGACCGTTCCCAACACAGGATCGGAATCGTGACATCGCGCTGTCGCTGTTCCCGTGAAACCGGGCGCTGAATTTGTCACGACGACGGGCGCTCCCGGGGGCCCGTTGTCGACAACCGGGCCAGTGATAGCACCATAGCAATTGCCGCCGCCGGAATATCCGGCTGTGCCTGTATCCCAATTGATGCCAGGTCCGCAGCCGCTTACAATCGGTCCGCAAGTCGCTCCAGCCTCCGGCGTCGCTCGCCAATTTCCATATGATAGACACTGGAATTGGGCCGAGCCCATACTGACTGCGATGGAATCGACGACAAAGGCTGCAGCACCCGCAAGCGTTACTGGTGCTGGGGCTGTGCAGGATTGGGCGCCGATCGTCCAGTTCAGCGGTTGCGCCGTGCACGGACACTCAGGATATGACTCTTTGCAATCCATTCCCATTGCTGAACCAACGAACGAAGTCCAGCATCGGCCAAACGGTCCCATCATCGTAGAGCCACTTCCTAGGGTACAGGGTGGTGGGCCGCCCGAACAGGTCGCACCCGCGTTTGGAGTCGCAGCCCAAACACCTCCAGCGCCGCAATTGAATTGGGCGCTTCCAGTCGTAGCTCCCACCGAATCTGTGACGTTCGCGGCCGTCAAAACCGGAGTTACGGGAGCCGAAGTGGAACAACTATCGGGGCCAACAGTCCACCCGAGAGCTTGCGCGGGACAATTCACCGTGCAAGTTGTTGCAGTTATGATGGTTCGGAGTTCGTTAAAATGAACGGCCTTTATAGGAGTTGTCCGAGCAACAATCGCATCGGTATATGCTGGTGGCGATGGAGGAAGAGCTTGCTGAATCTGGTACGCGTTCACAAGATTCGTTGTTGCCGTTCGCAATTCATCCAAATCAGTTTTTTTTATCGTCGTTGATCGTGGCGTTAACGTACCGTGTGTCCACGCTTGCGCAGGCTGAAGGCAGACTGCAAGTTTCGAATTAACCGTAGTTCGAAGCTCTACGATGTGTGACGCTTTTATCGTGGTGACGTTGGCAGTGATCGGCTCAGCCCATCCGAAGCTTTCGCTAGGCAATAGGCAAGATGCCAAATAAAATGAGAGCGTAAGCCTCAAGCAAGTATCTAGACTTGCCTTACTGATACGTGGGTTCACAGGTTGTCCCGTTATAATACCCATTCATTTGGTTGCAAAGAGTTGGAAGATCAATGGGCGCTGCCGCCGCAGAAGAACAAGATGCGAGCGGTCTCGCCCCCGCAGCTCCGCCTAGCAAATTCACCGAAAAATACATCGGAAGCGAAAGACTTTTGCGAGATTTAGTTAAAAGTGTCTGATCGAATTGCAAAACTAAGTTTGCTGAAAAGTTCCCCGAGCTTGCCGTTGTTTCGACGATGTTCTGCAAGCTCATTCCAACCGGCGTTAGCCTTGCGTCTAAGGGCGTTGCGACCGTTAGAAAAGCCGCACCGACCGCCGCACAGGCACCATCATACGACGATGCAATCGAAGTCAGAGCTGAACTCCAAACGCGAGCTGTCTCGTAATCAAATGTCCTCGAAGTTCCTAAAAAACACCCGCAAAATGCGGGACTCGAAAGTACGTTCGCCACTCGCGTCTGAACACTCTGGAGCGCCATCTTCTCGTCGATGCCCTTTATTTCCATCGTTTGATTGGTGATCAGAGTCGCCATGCCTAGCGCGATGACAGACATGATTCCAACAGCCACGAGTATTTCGACGATGGAAAACCCGTTGCGATTATTTAAGGAATTTCGGCAGCTAAACTGAGCCGATTGATGAAACTTTTTTGGCGTTGAAAAACTGCACCATAACATCAATTAATTACGGACTTTAAAATTCCAAAATTCAAGTCTTAAATTGATACAGGACCGCAGACATTACTGCGCGGTATCTTAATCACCGTTAAGTTTTGGCTTTTAGCTCTTCCTCACTTTAATCGTCATCCGCTCAGATGTGAAATCTAGAAACGATTCAAAATGGGAACGCCGCCAAATTCTATACAGAAAGACGCAAGTTTACCGAACAGACAATGTGCATACACAACCGCAAAACTTCATCGTTAAAAACTTGTCGAGACTGGCCGTCTCGTTCTGCGCCGTCGGCTGCATCGCCGTGGCTTTCAGCCCTCGCGCGCTGGCAGCGGACGTTCCGCAATCTTTTACTCTCGACGGTCGATTATTCAGCGATTCAGCAGGCACCGTACCTCTCCTCGATGGTTCAATCAGTTTCACGGTACAAGTTCTGGACGAAGATAAAATTTGTGTTGTTTACGAGGAAACGCAGACGGTCAATACCCTGTCGTCAAAGGGTTATTTTTCGGCGCAAGTCGGAACTGTTGTCGGAAGTCCGCTTCGAACTGC
>JAYSST010000682.1:0-2670 GCA_043720435.1 Bdellovibrionales bacterium | reverse complement strand
CTATCAACATGATTGAAAGGATTAGCATTGGACGGCTCTTTTCAAGGCCCATGGCAGGAACGGTGGAGTGGACTCGCGAATCGTCTCGAGACGACGCTGGAAAACAACGCCTATCGTTTTGTGCTATGCTGCGCGACTGTGGTTTTGGTGGTCGCCTACGCCGCCGTCGCCTCTAGAATCGCCGAGCCTCCGCGCTTTATCGACAATCGGCTTGTCCATGTCGAAGAGTCTCCCACGCAGGCCCTTACTGCTCGCGACGTTGACAGGCTCAATCGTTCGATCGTCAGGTTGCAGAAGCTCGCGAGCGTATTAAACATTTCACCCCAGCGGCTTAACTTTCGACCTTCAGCCGAAATGATTCGAACGCCTTTTGCCGTCGAGCACCATCTACTTCGTCTGTGGATTGATGAAGCGCGGGCGTTTTATTCTGGCGGAATGTACGAAATGACGTCCGAATCCATCGCACGCGCGATTCTAGCCATCACTTTCCAAGATGATGTCGGTCGCATGCGTTTGCCGCTCGCAAATAGTGGCTGGTATGCGCAGGTGAAAACCTTGCGCGAGACTTGCGTCGACCGAAATTCAACGACGCAAAATCCGTATATGAGTTCATGGATGAGTCTCTGCAATCACGCCGGAAGCGGCGATTCGCCAAGTCCATTAAGTCTTTCGCCTTGGTTGACGAGTCAGCTGATCGAAGAAAGTCAGCAAATGTCGTCGGCCGGTCGGATTCAATATTTGCGCGCGCTCCTGCATGCTTCAGCGAACCCGAAGCTGCTGGAATACGAACGAGCGAATCGCTGGCCGGCCGACGCTAAAAAATTCGGACCGCTTTTAAATGACATCATGTCTGAACTGGCACCACAGCAGACTAGCAAGACGGACTTCAGAGCGACGCTGCCATGGCTCCTCGTTAAGCTGGAGCCGCAGAGTAAGGCATTAGAGTCCGCAACGGCCGGATTGCATGTGAACTTGCTCGTCATTACATCGTGCCGAGTACCACGCCTCGCGGACTTCAAGGGTTCTAATTCTCGCGAAGTTGTTTGGGCACGCGTCTGCCCAAAAAATCTCTCGTCAATCGTCAGTCTTGTTCCTGCGGCGAGTGCAGAACAGTTTGCCGAAAAGAATCCTGATATTTCGTTTGTGCAGCTTGGGGTGCCGGAAATTTCGTACGCGCTTTCTCAGGGTTGGATCGATTCGAAAACAGATATCACTGATTTTGTGGTCGGTTCGAAGAATCTAAATTCGAGAATCGTCGCCTACCAAGTTCGTCCGCAGAGTGAAGAATGGAATCCGAAGGCCCAGGCCTTTCGCGTGAAAGCACCGATCGAAGTCCTGAAATTGATGCGCCTTCGATCTATCTAGAGCGTTTTCTAAAAACGAACGTCGAGTCCAGTTGAGCGAATTGTCTCAAATGACGACAACTCTATATGAACATAATCCTATGGATCGGGATCATTGCATCGTTGAGTTGCGCCGCTTGCAGCCAGGGATTTGAAGTGAATAAGTTCGCGCTCGGCGAAGGATCAAGCGGCGGTCCCGGATCACAGCCGCCCGTCACTCCTCCAGTAACGCCTGATCTCGGTCTCGGAATCTGTAGTCAGCTCGATTTTTCGGGCGTGTCGTGGCCGGGTGAATTTGAACGTGCCGAGAAAAAAGCCATGGCGCTGGCCTTGAACGTGACGGGAAGTTTTGAAGGAGCAGGCGGGTGGGAAAATCTCGCCGGCAATTTTGACGGTCAGGGACTTAGCCTCGGTCTCAACCAACAAAATCTTGGACAAGGCACGCTTCAACCGATCCTCAAAACGATGATTGAGGAAAATGCGCCGCTTGCGCAGATGCTATTTTCGCCGGCCAATTTGCGATCGATGACTGCGATGATCAACAAGTGGTCGCAGAGCACGATGATCGAAAGCCTCGCTTCTCATCAAGCCGTTGAACTTTTCCCAGATAAAACCGCTCTCACAAAACTCGACGATGGCTTTGAGCAGGCGTTTTCTGTAGCGGCGACGCGGAATTCCGAGAGCGTTTCATGGGCCGTAGACAACCTCTTCCAGCGGGACGGAAAGACTTTTAAAACAGATTGGCAACAGTCGCTGCGATCGTTCGCTGTCACCGCGCCTTTCCGCAGCCTTCAGATTCAAGAAGCCACGGCAATGTTTGAACGCGCGATAGGATACTTCGTTGCTTTGAACCTCAACGAATTGCGATCGCTGTTGTTGATGTATGATTTCGTCGTTCAAAATGGCGGATTCAATTCCGATCATTTAGCGCAGTTGAGATCGTTCGATCGCGCGAATCCAATGGTGACCGAACAGGATCGAATGTTAAAGCTCTTGGCGATTCGCCTTGTGTCGGTCCGTCCTCAGTTTCGCGCTGACGTGGACTCGCGAAAAAGGACGATCATCAACAGCGTGGGTCGTGTTCACGGCAGAACGCGCGATCTGCAAAAAGAATATTGCTTCAGATCGGCTGAAGCGATCGAGGTTCAGCCGAATCTTGCTCGGCCCTAATTTTCAGCCGTGATTCTTTAGTTCCTTAACGCGATTCTTTTCGTCAACGAATACGACATTTGGCTCGTGCCGTTTGGCCTCTTCCTCGGTGTAGTGCGCATAGTTGGCGATGATCACGAGATCTCCGCGATGAACAAGGCGAGCCGCCGCACCGTTA
>JAYSST010000681.1:0-2670 GCA_043720435.1 Bdellovibrionales bacterium | reverse complement strand
CGCCCATCGCAAGCGCCGTACGCAACGTTTCAACAGCGCGAGCCTTTGGTCCCACCGAAATAACGGTGACGTTGGTGGCCTTTCCGCCATCGCGAGATTTAACAGCTTCTTCGACCGCGTACTCGTCGTAAGGATTCATGACCCATTTGATGCCGGTCGTGTCGATTCCAGAGGCATCGGGTTTCAATTTAATTTTGGTTTCCGTGTCAGGGACTTGTTTGACGCAAACAAAGATTTTCATGCGTTTCTTATGTCAGAATTTTTCTGGCATTTCAACGAGGCGAGAACGAAGCGTTGGACACAGTTCATCAACCGGCGTATTGATAAACTACTGATAATGGCTCAACTGTCGGATAAGTCTCAATATTATCCGTTCGGTTAGCACGGAAGGACCGCGCACCTGTGAAGTACCTCATGTCCGCAATTGGTCGCAAACAAGTGATGGCGTTGACCGGCCTCGTCTGGAGCGGCTTTGTGCTTACGCACATGGCTGCGAATCTGCTGATTATTTTCAGCCCCGAAGCTTACAACAAATATGGTCACGCCCTGATTAGTAATCCGCTAATTTACATCGCAGAAGCGGCGCTCGTGTTTACGATTCTCGGACACATCGTGAACGGAATTTGGCTCGCGATCGAAAATAGAAAAGCGAAGGCGCAGAAAAATTCGATGCCTACATCAGGAGAAAAGGCGCCGCGCTTTCAGTCGAAGTGGATGGTTTACCACGGCACTTTGATCGCGGTCTTTATTGTCTATCATCTGATCACGTTTAAATACGGAACCTACTATTCGATCACGTACCCTGGGGTCGGCGAAGTGCGCGACCTCCATCGCCTGGTGCTCGAAGTTTTTCAAAGCCCAGCTTATGTCGCGTTTTACGTCGTGTGCATGATCGCGGTCGGTCTGCACCTAAGCCACGGCTTCTATTCATCGTTCGCAACATTGGGACTATATCACCCTCGATATTCACCGCTTCTTAGCAAATTTGGCTATGTGTACGGAGTCATCATCGCAGCAGGATTCATCGTGCAACCGCTTTACGTCTTTTTCTTGGCTGGAAGGTAGTCCGCCGAAAGCGGATAGGAGTTTATATGTCGAACGTCAAACTAGATTCAAAAATTCCAGGCGGAGAACTCGAAGACAAGTGGTCGAAATATAAATTCGACATGAAGCTCGTGAATCCCTCAAACAAACGTAAACATACTGTCATCGTCGTAGGTACCGGACTTGCGGGGGCGTCGGCATCGGCGACGATGGGCGAACTCGGTTACAAAGTTAAAACTTTTTGTATTCATGAATCGCCTCGGCGGGCGCACTCGATCGCGGCGCAGGGTGGAATCAACGCCGCTAAAAATTATCAGAATGACGGCGATTCGATTTATCGTCTCTTTTACGACACCGTTAAAGGTGGTGATTTCCGTGCGCGTGAAGCCAATGTTTATCGCCTCGCCGAGATCAGTCCGAACATCATTGACCAGTGCGTGGCGCAAGGTGTTCCGTTCGCACGCGAGTACGGCGGAACTTTGACGAACCGATCTTTCGGAGGCGCACAAGTTTCGCGAACGTTCTATGCCCGCGGTCAAACCGGACAGCAGCTTCTCATTGGTGCGTATCAGTCGATGATGCGTCAGGTAGCGGCGGGAACCGTTGAACTTCACTATCGTCGCGAAATGCTCGAGCTCGTCGTTATCGACGGGCAGGCCCGTGGAATCGTTGTTCGCAATCTCATCACGGGAGAACTCGAGTCGCACTCGGCTGACGCCGTGATCTTGGCGACCGGCGGCTACGGAAATGTTTTCTATTTTTCGACGAACGCAAAACAGTCGAACGTGACTGCAACATGGCGCGCTCACAAAAAAGGCGCGGCTTTCGGTAACCCATGCTTCACGCAAATTCATCCAACGTGCATTCCGTACTCGGGCGATTACCAGTCGAAGCTAACGCTGATGTCTGAATCACTTCGCAACGACGGACGTTGCTGGGTTCCGAAGAAAAAAGGCGACACGCGTTCTCCCGAACAAATTCCTGATGACGAGCGCGACTATTATCTCGAGCGAATTTATCCTAGCTACGGGAATCTTGCTCCTCGCGACGTCGCTTCCCGACAAGCGAAGTACCGCTGCGATGAAGGCTTGGGTGTCGGTCCGACAAAAATGTCCGTCTACCTCGATTTCCGAGACGCGATTAAGCGGGTCGGCAAAAAAGGTATCGAAGAAAAGTACGACAATCTTTTCGATATGTACGCGAAGATCACGGGTGAAGACCCCTACACATCGCCGATGCGAATTTACCCTGCCGTCCATTACACGATGGGTGGACTCTGGGTTGATTACAATTTGATGTCGACTATTCCCGGACTGCACGTTCTCGGTGAAGCGAACTTCTCGGATCATGGTGCTAACCGTCTTGGTGCCTCGGCATTGATGCAGGGCCTCGCGGACGGGTACTTCGTGATTCCCTATACAATTGGGAATTACATCGCGAGCAGCACCCTTGGAAAAGTAGATACGTCGCACGACGGATTTAAGGCTGCTAAAGCGGCGGCACAAGAGCGCATCGACAAGCTGTTAGGAATCAAGGGCAAGCAAACGGCGGACGCCATTCACCGCAAGCTTGGGAATATCGTTTGGGAAAATGTCGGCATGGCGCGAAACAAGACGGGCCTCGAAA
>JAYSST010000680.1:0-2672 GCA_043720435.1 Bdellovibrionales bacterium | reverse complement strand
GATGGCTGCACGGGCACAAGTCTCGCAGCTACGAACGGTTTCTGCACTATCAATATCGAGTATATCGGGCCCGGCGGCCCCGAATTTGAATTTATACGTGCAACCGACGGAACGAACTCGGCGCTTGATCTTAGCGTTTACGGTGACTGCGCTGCATGTTGATTTAGTCGGCTACGCCGAGCTCACACGGTTCCGGCCACCGCGCTTCGAAGCATAGACGGCGGTGTCAGCCACAGCAAAAAGTTCTTCCCAGGTCGACATCTCAGAAGTCTTCGTCGACACGCCAACCGAGATCGTCACCGGAACTTCGTGAGTATTGTAGACAAAGTTGTGTGACTCAATCGTTTGACGAAGACGCTCGCCGATTTCTAAAGCCTGTTGCATGTTCGAACCAAAAAGAATGACGACGAATTCTTCGCCGCCGTAGCGAGCCAAGAAGTCATCGGCACGAATCAGCTTCGTTGAGATCACTTTCACGAGATCCTTCAACACGTAATCGCCACCAGAGTGACCGAAATTCGGGTTGTCGTTAATCTTCTTGAAAAAATCGATGTCAAAAACGGCGATCGAGATCGGAACCTTCAAAAGCTTTGCGCGCTTGAACGATTCTTGTCCGCGAAGGGCTAACGCACCTTTGTTGAAGGCTCCTGTCAGTGGATCGCGTTCTGATTTCTCTTGAAGATGAGATGTCGCGTGCGCATCGAGACTTCCGCGCTCGCGAAATTTAAAAATAACGTTTCCGGTTTTGATGGTGTCGTTATCTTTAACCTTCACAGTAACCATCGGCGGAATCACCTCGTCATTGACGACAGTCTTATTCGCCGACTCGAGATCCATCAGGTATACTTCGTTATCTTTTAATATAATCTTCGTATGAGAACGCGAGACTGATTTATCGTCGACGAAAACTTGCGACGTCATCGAACGTCCAATAATCAATTCGCTCTTTTCGATCGTCCACTGCTTGCCGACATAACCGGCGGGGCCTTCTAACATCATAATTGAAGGTGGAGTTTTCGTAGCCTCTGCAATGCGACGATTCATCGTCACGCCGGCCGAGATGACCGTCTTTTCAGATTCATCCGTACCATCGAGGGTGTTCGTAATCGTAACGGACTCGTCGTCCCGCATGATTTCGCCGGTTATGCTGTTGGTTCGTGGTCCCCCAGAATTACTTCCGGAACCAGTTTTAGGATCTGACATCTCAATTATGATAAGGCCGCGAGCAACCGGGAACAAGCAGTCCGAAGGACCTAGCCGAAGGTACCACGTCGTCGACAGACACGGAGCGGTACTTCTACGTTCAAGAACGACTCAAAGTGGCGCGGGCGAGTTCTTTGCCGCGCTCGACCCCAGGTTGATCGAAAGAATTTACGCCCAAAGCTTCGCCCATCGTTGCGACAGTCAGTTGCCAGAGCATAAACAAGGCCGCCATCGATCGCTCATCTAGCTTTTGGCCTGTCAGGCTAATGGTGTGAACTTTGGCTTCGCGCATCGCTTGTTCTGTCGCTTCGGCCTCGGCCTTGAACAGGTCGCCGATTCCCTTACCGACCATAAAATCTTGGCCATCAAACAGAGTTTTCTCAAGTTTGACGCCGGGTTCTTCGCATTCTTGAACACGTTGAAACCAGACAAATTTATCTGGCGCGCCTTCGATGACCTGCTGAAGCATCGAATGCTGATCGCAAGTCCCGATGCCCGGCACTGGAGTACTGACTCGAGGCGCAGGACCACCCTTGGTGTCCGTTTTCTTAGCCAAACTTTCGGCCCATAGCTGTTGCCACCAAAGTCCGAATTCGCGCAACCCATCTGCGTAAGACCACAGCATCGTGACCCATTCTTCGCGGATAAAGGAATTTAAGGAATGAGCTGCCATTTGGCTTACAAGGTCCCGTTGCCCGAGCGCCCACAGCGCTCCTTCGGTCATTCGATCGAGACGAAGCCCGGTGTACGCTGCCGGCAATGTTCCGATCGCCGTCAGAACAGAAAAACGACCGCCGACATCAACAGGCACTTCTAAAATCGGCACCTGTTCTTTGCGCGCCCACTGAGTCAGCGGGCTGTCTTTCAATTCCGACACGACTGTTGAAACAGTACCGAGGCGGCGATGCCCAGATCCGCGAAGGTATTGATCGACGAGATCGGCGAGCGCCAAAATTTCTACCGTCTTGCCGCTTTTGCTGGAGAGAACCCAGTGAATGTCAGCGATGTCATGACGGCCTTTAAGCCACGTCCAAAATCGATCTGCGTCGATGTTGTCGAGAAAGCTCACAGTTCCGCGACCAGCCTGACGAGGTACCGCACTTAGCAAGGCACGCGTACCGAGGCTTGATCCGCCCATGCCGATGACAACCATGTGGGTCGAGCTGCGTGCGATCTCGCGAGCTCGCACTTCTGCGAGTTGCATCAGATTTTCACGCGCGGCTATTCGAGTGAAACCGACGTCTTCACGCTCAAGCAGGCGATCAAAGCTCTTAGTGGTTTTCTCGATGAGCTTTTGATCGATAGAGTCGTTCGCATACAGTTGCCAAAGTGGCGCATCCGCTTTTTGAGAAGCCGATGGCGGATCATGTTTAGGAGACTGCGACATCCTCTTCAATCCTATGGTAACCGCGCCACTCTTTCAGGCGTCCGCGAGGCCTGCCACCGTCATCGGGATATTCGATGAGCAC
>JAYSST010000679.1:0-2674 GCA_043720435.1 Bdellovibrionales bacterium | reverse complement strand
CAAACAGCTTCTGCTTCTAATGTGCAAGCAGGGACATAGGACCCCTCATTCCGCTGCGGCCCACAACACAGTTTCTCGATCCCACCGAACCATTCCCTTCATCCCCTGATCCTCTCGGTTGAATTATCACCGCATGTTAGCTCATCCCCCTTCCGACGGACCGAAATCTACCCGCGGCGCCGCGGGTGAATGCGGTTTGCGTGTCCGGCTTTCGGACAGCATCTGAAATCTCTCCGCATTTACTCGAAAAAGATTGACGCTATTTTTCTTCGCAGCGCTCGCGCTCGCGAGCCCGTTGAGACATCTCACTAGGAACACGTTCATCGCGCTTTAACAGTCCCCTGCAAAGCGTATGAAAATCGGCTCAAGACGTTTCGCGTATCCATTTTGCCGACTCGGCACAAGCAATCCTCGAGCGCAAATCATTCGATTTAAAACCCGTGTTAACTTTTCGCAATCGAAAGCAATCTTGGGGGCTATGCAATGGAATTGAACTCACTCACCGACCGGCAACTTTTATCGAACACCGAAAACCTGGCGAAACAAGAACGTGAAATTTTGGTGCAGGTACTTTGGCATCTAGCCGAGATCCAACGGCGAAAGCTGTTTTCTCCTAGATATCGATCACTTTTTAATTATGCAGTTGCACGTCTCGGGTATTCAGAAGACCAAGCTGCAAGGCGAATCGCAGCGATGCGACTTCTGGTCGAATTGCCGGAAATTGAGAGTAACGTTGCAAATGGGAAACTCGGTCTGACCCAACTTGGAATCGCGCAGACCTACTTTCGGGCAGAGAAATCTGCGCGAGCCCAATCAGCGCAACCCGATCGCGAAGAAAAACTTGAAACATTGAAGCTACTTGAAGGAAAGACGACCCGCGAAGCCTCGCGCATATTGATAAAAGCTTCGACCGCGCTCGAGAAAATGCGACCTGAAACCGTTCGGCCGATTTCGGCCACAGTCAGCGAGATACGACTTTCTGTAAAAGAGGAAACTCTAGGAAAAATCACTCAGCTGAAGGGTTTGCTCGCAAGCAAACATCCACATCTTTCCACCGCGGAACTGCTCGATCTCGTTTTTGATATTGCGCTGGAGAAACTGAATCCGGCGAGACCACCGTTGCGAAAATCTGCCAATCGAACCGTTTCGAAAATCGATTCAATCGGACCAGGTGATGGCGCGGTAAGTGGCCCGCAAAACGTCAGTTGCATGCCAAATGTAAGAACACCTCGCGCCGATATCAAGCGAAGTGTTTGGGTGAAAGCGCAAGGTCGCTGTGAAATGTGTGCCTCGACTCACATGCTCGAGATCGACCATAAAAAGCCATTCGCCCTAGGTGGAATCACCGCGGCCGAAAATCTGCGGCTGCTTTGTCGCAACTGCAATCAACGCGCGAGCATCAGGCTATTCGGCGCACGAGACTATCCGAAACGGGCGAAATCATTGAACGAATCTACCGGCGACAAAAACGAAGGAAGTAACTAAAAAGTGGGAGGTTAGCGATTGACGCGAAGTGACCCGCGGCGCCGCGTGATCACATTTGCTTGGCCGGAGCGGCTGTGGATTCAGTGAAATGATGAACTTGAGATGGTTAAGGATCATGAACGAATTGCGTGCATGGAATGACCAAAAAAAGCCCGGCGATGAGGCCGGGCTAACTGTTGAACTGAGTATGTGAGCTGAGAAACTCGGCCCGCGAATCTCGTGAGTCGCAGGCCCGCGCGAAGATTAGTGGCTGGCTTCCTGCGTGACTTCTTCGGCCTGAAGATTCTCGCCATGGCGATACCGGTCGATAAGGTTTTCGTCGGTCGTCGGAAACGAGAAGAGCAGCGCGTGGCTCGAGCTCGCTTCGTCTTCGACAGTCACCGCTACGTACCAGACACCGTCGGATTCACCTTCGTCAAATTGCTTCACGAAAGTTACAAGAGCGTTTCCGCTTAAATCCGTCGATCGCCAAATTTCGTCGGGCTCCTCAATCGTTTCTTCGCGAAGTTCTTCGTGGTCATGAAATTTTTCTTCTGGAATATCAGTTGGGGAACGAAGCGACAGCATCGCTTTGTAGAGACCGACCGCGAGCGCATCACCCTCGGTCAATGCGTCGCCTTCGACAGCTCCCTGCTCGACCTCTTTCGCGATACGATCGTAAATCAGATCGCCTCGGCGAAAACGATCGACGAAGTCCATGTCAGTTGATGGGAAATGCATGAACACAAATCGCGGAGTGCCTTCGACCGCATACGTGAGAGCAACGTAGTAAACGCCCTCTTCGTTTGAAGCCAAAGAGCCAGATACGTCGGCAGAATTAGCCGCACTGGTGCGCCCACTGCGCGCCAGCGTCTCTTCGTTAACTGAAGTTTCGCTTCCAGGAGTGACAGCAACAAAGTGTCCGACATAACTCGTCACTTTTGTTCCGTGCACAGAAACTGCGTCTTCCCAAACTTCATCTGGGTCGTCGATGACTTGTTGAAGCAGGGGTTCAAACTTCTGATAATCACGCGAAGCAATGTCTTCAACACTACGGTGCGCTTTTACTTCGGATTCAAGCATCTGAATCTGCGGTTGAAAATGGTTATACATCTCGCGCTCAGTGTTGAACACAAGACCCTTAGACTCATCGATAACAATTGGAATTTTCAAAATAGGGCCTTTGGCTTTGCGTGCAGAAACCGGTTTA
>JAYSST010000678.1:0-6719 GCA_043720435.1 Bdellovibrionales bacterium | reverse complement strand
TCGAAAACGGAATTTTTAACGGAGGAATTTAAAATGGCAGCAGAAACACTCGGTAAAGAAAAAACGACTCGCGCCCCATTTGCCCCATTTGATTTCGGTGGTGGATACGATTTCAAAGGATTCGAAGCGGCGACTCAGACATGGAAAGATCTTTGTGCGCAACAAGTTCGCGCAACTCAGACTGTTGCAGAGCAGGGGATGGCGCTATCGCGAAAGGCGACTGAGTACTGGTCGACCCAAACTCAAGAGGCATTAAAGTATCAGCAAGAAGCGGTGAAATTCACTCTCGGCATGGCTGACGATGTTCGCAAAGCGGCTTTCGAAACGGCTGAGCGCGCCGCTCGATAGAATCTGTTTTTCACTACTTTTTACTAGTTAGAAAGTCTCGTGTATCGGTATTGGCCGCCTGGTGTCCCGCAATGAGACGACAGGCGGTTTTCTTATTCTTATCTTAAGCCTGGAAGCCGACCTTAATTGCTTCAACAGCTAGAGCGGCTTCAGCTTAGAGCCGATAGAGCTATGTATGGCGTACGATCTCCCAAATTGGTCGATTGAGATAGCACAGTCGATCATGGCGACGGTAAAAACGAAGGACATCGAGACTTTCGAACATTGCGTTCGAGTTTCGCGAATGTCCCGTTTACTTTCCGATGCCGCAGGCCTCAGCGCAACGGACAGTCGCGTTGTTGAATATGCCGGTCTCTTCCATGACATCGGCAAGGTGGGCGTTCCCGACTCGATTCTGATGAAGCCAGCGAAGCTTACGGACCACGAGTATGAAGTAATGAAATCCCACCCCGTACTGTCCGTTGAAATTTTGAAACCAATCAGTCACGTCGAATTTTTTTCTCAAACCCTTCCCGGAGTTCGGCATCATCACGAACGTTACGACGGTCGAGGATACCCGGATGGACTCATGGGAGAAAAGATTCCGCTCGCGAGCAGAATTATTCTCGTGGTCGATACGTTCGATGCGATGACTTGGAGCCGACCTTACCGCAAAGGACTTCCTTGGGAAGTGGCGTACAAAGAATTGCTAGAATTCTCGGGTCGGCAATTCGACCCAAAACTCGTCGAAGTGTTTTTGAAAGCGCACCCACTTTGGAATCCACGCGATCAGGCAATATTCTCTGAAGTGAACAACGGAGTTCTTGCTGGCCTCAAGCCAAGCCCGATTGTCCGATCTACTGAAGTTGCCTAGGCGTAGACTGCGTCTGCCCGGCTTCGACTAATTCGCCTGCGCCGGTTTACCTTCGACGACCCACTCTTCACCAGTCTGCATGTCAGCATCGCCACGAGCAACGGCCTCGATCCACTGTGCAGTCGCTTCTGGGGCCTCGTCAGGCAACGCGTGTTTCACACCTGTGAATTCCGCGAAGCTGCGTCGCTCGGCCTTTGGAGTCATCGTCCAGGCCTTGAGCTGATCGTTTTTCAAGTTTGGTTCGTCGTCGCTCGCAGTAACCATGTGAACATTTTTAAGAGCGGCAACTTCTGTTCTTAAATCGTAATTGCGGACGGCGCGTACTAATTGAAACACAGCCTTCTTGTAGGCTGCGGGCTCGATGCCAGCGGGAACACTCGCAACTCGCCTATTGAGGTAGTTCTCATAAAAGAAATTATAGAATGAGTCGTACCAAAAATCCGTTGTGCTGCAAAGCCAAGGGTTAATCCATCCGTACGCGGCGCAAGGGGCGCTCTCCCAAAATCGAACTGAATCTAGCATCGCGCGAAGAGGTGCACTCGAAGTTTGATAGCTGTCGAGCGGTACGACAAGCGGCGAGAGAAGCACGAGGTTTTTCACTTGTTTCGGATATGTCTTAGCAAATTCCGTCGCAACGGTTCCGCTATAAGACAATCCGACGACCGTTACAGCTCGTGCAATCCGGTAGTAAGCGAGAACTTGCTTAACGTCGTCTGCGAGAACGGGAAGTTCAAGACCTCGGGCAAAGAAAGACGGTGACTCGTTTGGCTTCATCAATCTTAGGCTCTCGGGCTGAGGAGAAAAGCTGAGACGAACGACGGTCATGCCTTTATCAGCCAAAGTATCGGCAACAGGCGACCAGCGTTGTGATTCATAAATTAAACCGTTGAGCAGAACGACGACCGGAGCATTCGAAGCTCCACGAGAAATTTCCGTATAAATGCGACGTTCGACTTTCCCTTTTTCGTCGACGACTTTAATCGAACCTTTTTTAAATGTTGCGGCCTCGACCGACAGCGAAAATAATAGAGCAGAGAAAAACGCGACGGTCTTAATAATGGTCATATGCAATGCCTCCGAGGATTGTACATCCTACGCACTGATACGTATTAGCAATAGAAATTCGCCAAAAGAGCAATTGCTCTAATTTGGCAAAAGGCGGCTACTTAGCTTTTGTGACGCTGAAGTTTGGTCAAAAGCGCGCGCGTTTCAACTTCGGTGAGGCCCGCTTTAGCGCTGCGAAGATCGTTCACGTAGTCGGGCTTACGCATTCCGACGAGAACCGAGTGAATTTGGGGAAGGGCTCCGTAAACTGAAATCGCTCGAGCCGAAAGGGACGAGTCGCTTTTTAATTTTGGTTCGAGTGCGTCAAGACTCTCGACTAATAAAATGGCACGCGCGTTCGCCAAGCATTCGAGATCGGCGGTCACCAGATCTAAAAATTTCGCGATCGCTGTTTCGTATTGCACGCGCCAACCTTGTGCCTCTTGCGGAATTCGCGCGAGTGCCTGGCGGATGGACGGGTAAATTTTTGTAAGAGCGAAGTCACGCCAAGAAAGAACATCGCTGAGCTCTGCCAGCGGCTCGCGAAGTTCATGGGCCCACCGAATGCCCTGCGGCGCTTCTTTGGGTTTAAATGGGTGGTCGCGTTCAAGTTCAATCGCGCGACCCAGTGCCGAGTGCAATTCGCCTTTGATGAAAACTGGATCGTGATTTCTGAACGGCGCGAGTCGGACCACGCGGCTCTCGCGAAGTGCGTTCAGAGGTCGGTTGGTCAAAACGCCGAGCTCAAGTTTTTTAGCTACGTCGAGAAGGATTTCACCTTCTTGTTGCGGATAGAGCGCCGGATTTGGTTCGAAGAGATTGAACGGAAACTGAACGACCGAAAAGTGATGTTCATCCGAACCTGCAGCTTCCTTCGCCAGCTCGTGAATTTTTTTGAGAGGAACGTGGCTTGACTGATTTTCTGGTTCAGGAAATCCGTTTGAGGAAACGCCGTAGTGCTTGATTCGACCGCGGGCGACTTCGCCTTCAAGATGCTTGAACGCATTCAAGATGCGCTTCAAAAAGAGTTTTCGTTCGTTGATGTTTTTTCGGGATGCCTTGAAGAAGACTTCGGGGTTGTGAATGAGTAGTACATCGATCGAATCGACTTTCAACCGTTCTAAAGACTGGGTAATGGAGTGAGCCAAAAACTCAGGGGCAATGCAATGCCACGTCTCATTGGGCATTTCGATGACGTCGTTCCAAAGTTCGCCGCGTGCCTTCATCTTCTTGGCTTCGGCTAATGCCGCGCCCTGAATGAAACCAGCTTTCGTGACGACTACAAGTTCGTCGCGTTTTACAACGCCTTCGTTGATCAGATCCAAGATGACGTTCCCGATCAAACGTTCGCTAGAACCGTCGGTGTAGTTGTAACTTGTATCGATCAAATTAACGCCCGATTGGATAGCCGATCGCAAAGCTTCGCGATGATCCGGATCGTGTTCGTGAATGCGGTAACCACCAAACCCGATTCGCGAAACCATTAGGCCTGTGCGACCGAGTTTTGCTGGTGCAAGCGGGAAGACGGATTCACGTCCCGAAGTTTTTAGCTTTTCAAAAAAGCGTTTTGTTCCGGCGACCGTTGCTGAACTTTGAGCGAATTGCGACATCACGTTCATTTTGAGCTAATATGCCGTGCGATGTCTATCGCCCACGAGATACGAGGCTAGGCTTGCGCTGACGGACTGCGGCCTCAGCTGGGGTACACGGCCTCAGATTAATTTTGCCCGGTTTTCGACTAAGCTCGCTACGACCGAAGGATCAGCGAGCGTCGAAATGTCGCCGAGTTCAAGAGTCCGTGCGCCAGTGCTTTCGTCTGGACGAGCCGCAGCGGAACGATCGGCCGCCGAAGCTTCTGCAATCTTGCGTAACAATCGCCGCATGATTTTTCCGGATCGTGTTTTCGGAAGTGCCGGTGCCCATTGAATCGCGTCGGGCGTCGCGATCGGCGAAAGATTTGTGCGAACCAACGATATCAGTTCTTTTTTCAACGCATCTGTTCCGTTTTCGCCGACCTTCAAAGTGACGAAGCAATAAATGCCAGTGCCTTTGATGTCATGAGGAAAACCGACAACCGCAGCTTCCGCAACTTTGTTATGCTCGACAAGAGCACTTTCGATTTCGGCCGTGCCCAATCGGTGTCCAGCGACGTTGATGACGTCATCGACACGTCCCGTGATCCAATAATCGCCTTGTTCATCGCGGCGGCATCCGTCTCCGGTAAAATACTTTCCGGGATAAGTCGAAAAATAAGTCGCTTCAAATCTTTGATGATCACCGTAAACCGTCCGCATCTGTCCTGGCCACGAGTCTGTGATAACCAGATTTCCAGAGGTCGCGCCTTCGCGAACGGCACCTTTATCATCCAGAAGTTGAACTTTGATTCCAGGAAGTGGTCGAGTTGCCGATCCGGGTTTTAATTCTGTTGCATAGGGAATTGGTGAAATGAGAATGCCGCCAGTTTCGGTCTGCCACCACGTGTCTACAATTGGGCAGCGTCCGTCGCCTACGACTCTAAAATACCACTGCCAAGCTTCTGGATTGATCGGCTCGCCGACACTTCCTAGAAGACGCAGCGATTTTCGCGATGTTTCACTGACGAACTTATCACCCTCGCGCATCAGCGCACGAATCGCCGTCGGAGCCGTGTAGAGAATTGTGACTTTGTGCTTGTCGACCACGTTCCAGAACCGAGAACAGTCGGGATAATTGGGCACACCTTCAAACATCACGGTGGTCGCCCCGTTCGCGAGCGGTCCATAGAGCGTATAGCTGTGGCCCGTGATCCAGCCGACGTCGGCGGTGCACCAATAAACGTCGGTAGGTTTTAGATCAAAGACGAGATCGTGAGTAAACGCAGCCCACGTTAGGTATCCGCCGGTTGTATGAAGTACCCCTTTAGGTTTTCCTGTCGAACCAGAAGTATAGAGTATGAAAAGCGGATCTTCCGAATCCATTTCCATCGGTAAGCAATCGGCGTTCATCGCTTTCGAAGCTTCTTCGTAATAAACATCCCGATTTTCGAGCATCGGAACTTCCGCACTCGTGCGCCTCACGACCAGAACTGTTTCAACGGCGATCTGATCTTTGAATTTACCGAGGAGCCCTATCGCCTCGTCGACATTTTTTTTAAGCGGTATCGACTTTCCAGCACGCAGACCTTCGTCGGCTGTAATGATGAACTTGCTTTGTCCGTCGTGAAGCCGATCGGCGATTGAGTTCGGACTAAATCCTCCAAAAATCACCGAGTGAATGGCCCCAATGCGGGTGCACGCAAGCATCGCAAAGGCTGCCTCTGGAATCATCGGCATGTAGATGGTAACGACATCGCCGCGTTTTACTCCTAGCGACTTCAATGTATTCGCGAATCGTCCAACATCGCGCGCGAGTTCTCGATAAGTAATCGTGCGAGATTTTTCGGTTAAGTTGTCGGGTTCCCAGATGATCGCCGGCTTATCGCCTTGGGTCGACAAGTGGCGATCGATACAATTAAAGGAAACGTTGAGCTTTCCGTTTTCATACCAGCGGACAAACACAGGTTTTTCGAACGATGTTCGTTTCAGCTGGTCCCATTTTTTAAACCACGAGAGCCGGTCTGCCATTTGACTGAAATATTCTTCAGGATTTACATCAGCCAAGCGCTGAAGCCCGGCTAGTTTTTCAATTTGTTCGGCTTGCATGAATGTCGGTGCCATGTTCTCAAGCCAACCTTAGCCGCATGGTCGAACTCAAGCCTTGGTGCATTACTCGAGGGTCACAATGGTGCCGCCGACGGCGATACCAAACCCGTCGACGTCGTCAATTTCGAGATTGAACGATAAATCGCCGTCCTGGCCTTCGAGTGCCATACTTTTGGCGAATCCCGAACCGCCGAGCGCTCCGCGAATGTCGATCGTGAGATACTTTCCAAGAATTACCTGAGGTCCACCTTTAAGAATCGCAATGCCACTCGCTCGTCCACGCACGACCAGCGAGGGAACAAACGATACTCGAGGAAAAATGACCGGAGTGCCGATCGTCATTTTGAACGGGAGTACTTCTGCTTTTCCTGAATCGTCGATGCAGGCAATGCGGCCGCTACCTTTGAGTTTTGAATATCCGATTAGAATCTGAATATCGGTACCCTTGGCCTCGAATTCGAGCGAACAGGTCGAGCCCGCAGGTTTTGCATTCGCTGGCAGCGGCGAAATAACACCGAGAACACTTAGTCCTGTGACGAGCAGCAAGAGGGAAAACGCGAGGTCTTTCATCGCCCGGCATCTTAGCTGATCTTTGGGGGATTTGTTATCGTCTCGAGCTTTCTTTGCTGTGCACTGAAAAAAAGCGAATCCCTCTGTGGCTTTTCCGCCGCGATTTGCGGCTTTTTCAGCTGGGACGCTTGAGTCGATCGGACAAATTCTCAAGCGGAACCTCTTCTTGAGTGCCGGACATCAGAAACTTGACCGTCACACTTCCTTTTGCGAGCTCGTCTGAG
>JAYSST010000677.1:0-2676 GCA_043720435.1 Bdellovibrionales bacterium | reverse complement strand
AAGGGCCCATAAGTAAGTCCGACCGGATCGACGAGCGCAGCTGTCAAACCTGTGCCTGCGATCGTCCCTAGGACAACAAGGGTCCAGCCCAACATTCGAAACCGACCAAGAAACACCGCAGAGGTGAGAAGCGAAAGCGCGAGGAGTACGCTCTCGTAAATATTTGTCGTCACGAAAACGTAAGTAACGAGCCGTAGACGTTCTGAACCAATAGTCCGAGGCGCGTAGTTTGCGCCGTTCAAAATGAGTTGATCGAAATCAACTGGCGTGTGGAACAAAAGACCAAGTCCAGCCGCGCAGAGGCTAAAAAATATAATAAGGCCGGGCGCCAGTTCTCGCGACCGCATCGCGACTCCTGACGGCTTCGGTGAGTAAGCGTAAAAATCGAAGGCGGCGAGCGCCAAAAGGGTCAGGATCATCGCGAAAAACAACAGCAGCGGCGATGATTCGATCAACATAGTGTTCTCTCATCGGCAGCCAGCTGAGGGTCTATATGATTTTAACAAAAGTAAGATCGATAGTCTGCGCTGTGTCCTATTTTGAAACACGTGACGGAGTTATGCGAGTTTTGCTAGTTGCCGGACGGCATCAAGCTCCCGATCAAAGGGTCACTAGGTTTCCAGTACGGGGCGGCGGAACATCAACGCAAATTTCTCGCGTTGTAAGTGTGTAGTCGGTGTTCGATTGCCCTTCGGGTTTCAAGGCCGAGACGCTGACCATACATGGTCGCAGTCTCGGCCCGGTCGACGTCGGTCCTACCGCGGCAGATTCAATCGTCACAATGAAACCTCTCGCGCCGGCTCCCGCAACGCGTTCGATCTCGACTCCTTCAATGGAGTGATTGTTAAGTACCTTCGCAACGGATTCTGACAATAGTAGCTTCGCCAAACCCTTCGCCGTAAGTCCCTGGGCGGGGACTTGAGTTGAGGTTTGAACGCGGCCCTCCGTAGCCAATGCAGTCAGCGGAAGCGCGAAAAAGATAAGCGCTGCGAGAAATCGGTTCATCTATGATCCTTGATTGTTAAGGTGCTATCAAAACAGGTACAAGCAGATGAGGTTGCAGCGCGTATGCCACATTGGAATCGGGCGACTGGTGCGCAATAATGCCCGACCGCATGCGACCGTGAATTTAGTAAGCGGCGATTTGTCGCCAAGCAGGAGCCATGAATGAACGTTGAAGCGGAAATTGAAAACGTAGTCAGTTACCTCAAGTCTGAGCGTGCGCTCGAGGTTATCGATGCCGATCCCTACTGGCCGAAATGGGATTCGCCTTGGTGGCAAATGTTACTCCTTTATGAAATGGGGCTCGCAGATCGAATTCCCGAGGTCATGATTCAAAGGTATATCCAGTCGCTCGGGCGCATGCCGCTTAAGATATTTCCGATTCATCCGGGTGAAATGCCCGAAGGGCTCGATCCATTTCGCGGAACTCCTTGCCACTGTCAGCTCGGCAACGTGTATCAAGTCTTGGCCAAATCTGGAGTCGACGTGGATCATGCGCTTCCGTGGTTACGACCGTGGTTCTTGAAATACCAAATGGCAGATGGCGGATTAAATTGTGACAACGATGCCTATCTGGTGAGTGATGAAACGCCGAGTTCGATGGTCGGAACTATCAGCGTTTTCGAGGCGGTTTTAAACTTTACTCCGCGCGCTTGGACTGCGGAAGAAGAGGCTTTTCTCGAGAGGGGCGCGAAATTTCTGATGGGTCGAAAATTGATTCACGGATCTGCGACCAAGTACAACGCCAGCGAACGGACAAGTGCTGAAAAGTGGACGCAGCTCTGTTTTCCGCGATTCTACCTCTACGATGTTTTGCGCGGCCTCGATGCTCTATTGAAATGGTCCGAGAAAACTGGGGGCATGGTCCCGTATGAATCGATTCGCGATGCTGTCAGAGTTCTGAGCGAGAAATCTCGCGGATCGAAACTTCGAAACGAGCGACTATCGTATGAAGGAGTCGGCACGATCACTCGTATGGCCAACGGTGAGTGGGAGCGACGTCAGCCGGCGAGAATGTTTCCGCTCTTGAGCCAAGCAAGTGCGATCGGTGAAATTTCGCCGTGGCTCAACATTCAATGGGAGTCCGTGCAGAAGCGGTTATCGAAGTATGCCGAGTTTACTTCGCTAAGCTAAAATGCGAACGCGAATTGGCCTTGGCCACCTTCGAAGGCACCGCCTTGTGCGCCATCGAGATCAAACGTAAGTGCGAGTCGAAGCTCTGCGTCGGCCTCAAATCTTATTCTGTAGCGGAGATTCAGCCGACTTTCTTCTGCCGGCTCTCTGACGTTTGGGGATCCAAGCGCGATGTCGCCCCATCGTCGAAAGACCGTCGTCTCGAGTCCAGCTTCTGCACCTGTCGAATGGGCGAGCCAAACGAAAGGAATAAGATTTTCGTGCATAAGCTTCTCGTCGTTTTGATCTGTCCAAGTTCTTGCGACCCATTGTAATCCGGCCTCAAAAGACCAATCGTCATCGATCCGGTGCGACCTTCGTCCTTCGACTTCGACACGTTCGCGCCGCTTCGATTGAAATGGTGCGGTCGATTCGAGTCCAGTGTTTTTCGAGTCCCATTGTGCGCGAACCGACTGTGTCGTGTTCGCGGATTTCGTGAGCCAAGTTCCGCCGATCACTCGGTTCTCGTATGAAAATGTTTGGCCTACGATCGGATCATTC
>JAYSST010000676.1:0-2681 GCA_043720435.1 Bdellovibrionales bacterium | reverse complement strand
CGCCCATATCTCGAAACTGCGTTAGGCCAAGTCCCAGTTTTGTGATTTCAAGAAGCCAAGGCCACGGCTGCCCAACAACCGGCATTCCAAGACCGGCATAGAGATCGCCGAAACCAATTCGCGCGCCGGCCCGCTGATGTAAAGTCGAGAGCGCCTCCATATGAAGGATACCAACGGGGAAAAAGACTCCGTCTCGGGGTTCAATGGCACCGCTGCGTACGAGTTGCACGGCTCCATTCACTTCAGAAAGTTCGCGCAGACGTTCACCACTGCAAAGCGGAATCGACACCGGCGTCGACATCACGTCCAAAGCTTGTCGGTGTGTATAGATGCGATCTCGAAATCTAATTTCTGTAGGGAAACCTGAAATTGCGATCGCATCGACCTGCGATCGAAGTCGTTCGATCATGCTTTTTAACGCTTCGATCGAATACTCAACACCGAAGCGCTGAATCTCGAACTTGGTGCCATCCACTTCGAAGCTCGAAGCGAAATCCCAACGAGCCGAGCCGAAGCTTAACTCAGCGATTCTGTATGAACGCATGGTAGCCTCCCCACAACTGCTTCTCGTAAGTTTCGAACGCAGGAAAAAAACCGGGACCAAGTAGGTCGGTCGTGCGCGACGTATCGAGACGCGGCAAATTCAAAACGTATTCGAGCTCTTCGCGAGGAAGTCTTGCAATGATTTCGGCCAGCGGTTTGATGAGGGCGGCTGGCGCATTTTCAAGGAGCTCGACTTTGTGTTCGAGACCAAGCGATCGCAGAGCCGACTTATAGAGAACGTCAATCCGCGGACCTTCACTATCGGCCACATAAAAACTCTCAATCGGTGGTCCGTCTGTTTGTTCATTAATAATCTGTGTCAATGCGACGATTGCGCGAGCCGCAACGTCGACGGGTACCAGCGGAACTCGCGAGCTTGAATGTCCTGGCAGAGCCAAGGGACCGCGCCATTTCTCGAGATAAGGACGAAGCCGGCGGAACGAATCGATCGCATGGTAGGGGCCATCAATGCGATGAATCGCACGGCCGTCGCTCGGGCCCACTAGAATTCCAGGTCTAAGAATCAATTTTCGCTTCGGAAAGTCGGACGTCCATTCGCGAACCATTTTTTCGCCAGCCGACTTGGTTTGCGAATAGAAATCGGGAAACGGGCCCGTTAGTAAAGAATCGGGCGAAATCCCAAGTGCCGGTTCTGCGAAGCCGGTCGTGCGGCAGGGAATAGTGACAGCGACAGTCGAAATGTGAACGAACAACGGGATCTCACATTTTTGCGCGATCGTCAGCGCCGTATGGGTCCCGCCGATATTGTGAACGGTGGCGTCTTCACGTGCGACGCGCAGATCGTAAAGTCCTGCCATGTGCAGGCAGACGTCGAACTGACCTTTGAGATCCTCAAGCTTTAAACCCGCATCCCAAGATGTGAGGTCGCCAAGGACGCGTTTGCGTGTAGGATCCGCCGAAGGTTTGCGCGATAAAAAAGTGGACTTGAAGGCATCGGCTTCAAGCAACGCCGCTTCAACGTGAGTTCCTAAAAAACCAGTGCCGCCTGTAATGAGCGCCCGCAATTTCACAGCTTTTTTCGCCATTACTGTATTTCCCCAACGAAAACTGGCAGCGCTCGTTTGAGGCACGTCAATTCAACTTCTCTTACATTCTTCTGAAGAATTTCTCCATCTCCAAAAAATGTAAGGGCTTTAGAATGCGCACTGACACGGAAGATAGCGTGCCGAGTTTCGAGACGGGGACAGACGTCTTCGTCCGGAATATCGCCGCTGCGAATTTTCAAAAGCGCACGAGTCTGTTTGATAATGTTGGGCGTATCAATCAAAAGAATATTGAATGTGCCGTCGGTGTTTGATGTTAGGGGCGCTGGCACATACTTTCCACCAAGACCCGGTTGATTATTGACCATGATAAATGGCGCGGTAGTTTCACGAATGATTCCGTTGTCGATTTCGATCGATACGTTCCAACGATCGACACCTTCGTTCGATTTTCCCTGAAGCATCTGACCAGCGAGCAGCATTTCATAAATTCGCGAGCCCACCAATTTCAGAACAGTGTGGCCCAAACGGTAACCCGGGTGAGTTTCGGCCCGATCTTTAACTCGGTGTCGAATCTCGTTTGCTAAATCTGCGGTCTCTGCCGTGATCCCAAAGCCACCGTTGGTCAGCATGTAGACCGTTTTCAGCTCGGACTTCACTTCGATCACGTCAATACTTTTAGGTTCTGTTTCGAAAATTAGGCGCGCCGCTTTTTCAAGACGACGAGAAACACCAAGCCCATTTGCGAGGTCGTTTGCCGTGCCAACAGGAAGCGGCAAAATCGGAGGGATTTTCGTGATGTGTCGGTTGCGCATCAGCGGCTGCACGGCTGCATTCAAAGTTCCGTCGCCGCCGCAGATGATCATTGCATCTGAAGTTTTCGCTTGAGCCATCGAAACGGATTGCAACTCTTCGGATGTCGTCGGTTCGAAATACGAGATCTCGGCGCGAAAAAGCGCGCGATCAACGGCAGTTCGAATCGCGAGCGAATTCGCTTTACCAGCTGTCCCGTTGATTAACACTGCGACTTTCATTTTGCAGCTCCGGGGGTCTTGTCGGCGGTTTTCTCGATGGCTTTCTCAACGGTTTTTGTCGCCAGGTTCGAGCCGAATCGTGTGGCTTGAAGGCCGGTGT
>JAYSST010000675.1:0-20395 GCA_043720435.1 Bdellovibrionales bacterium | reverse complement strand
AACGCCGACGGTGAATGCGGGGCTAGGATTCGAGCGACAAAACGGATTCGTAAAAAATGGATGGCTTTCGTCAACCACTTGGCAGCAGACGACAGACGCTTGGATAAATGCATTCGACGTGAGATTCCTCTCAAAGGAAACACCAGCTGGACGCCTCTCTGGAGGAAACCAGCAAAAGTTGATTTTTGCGCGAGAGCTGCTTGCCCGTCCGTTGAAACTTATCGTCGTTCATCAGCCCACTCGCGGCGTTGATTTCGCTGCGATTCGATTGATTCACGAGCGAATTCTCGAAGCACGTACCGCAGGCGCGGCGGTGCTTCTAATTTCCAGTGAGCTCGATGAGCTCATTGCGCTTTCCGATCGGATGTTAGTTCTTTGCGGCGGTCGCGCGACAGGCCGCTTCGATCGGTCCTACACGGGTGCTGCGTTCGACCGCGAAAGAATCGGCGCCGCAATGACGGGGGCTCACTCATGAGACATCTTTCCTTGCTCGTAACGGTCACCGCGGGTCTCGTCGGACTAACACTCGCACTCTTGTTGACGGCTTTGCTCGGAGAAAACCCTGTCGAAGTGGCTCGGATTCTTATAGTCGGCGCGATCGGCTCACCAACTGCGTTTGGCTATTCGCTTTTTTATGCGACTCCGTTGATCTTCACGGGCCTCTCGGTGACGTGGGCTTTGAAGGCCGGACTCTTTAATATCGGCGCCGAAGGGCAGATGACCGTCGGCGGAATTGCGATGGCTGTTGTCGGCATCGTGCTGAAGGATGCATCCGCGTGGGTTGCATGGCCGCTGGCCTTAGCTGCGGGATTTGCAGCGGGAGCATTCTGGGGCTGGATCGTCGGCTGGCTTAAAGTAAAGCGCGGTGTTCACGAAGTGCTTGGTTCAATTCTGATGAACTTCGTTAGCTATGGAGTCGCTGGTTTTTTTATTCTGAATATTTTCAGAAATGCCGAGTCGGCGAATCCTGAAACATTAGAAGTGGGACCAGGTTTTCATCTTACCGTTCTCGATTGGGTGGGTGGGACAAGTCCTCTCAATATCGCCTTTGTCTTTGCACTTATCTTTGCCGCGGTCCTCGATTTGGTAATTCGGCGTACGCGTCTAGGACTTTACTTGAGATGGACCGGTGGTGCGCCGGAGTTTGCGAAACGCTCGGGACTTTCGATCACTCGCGAGTCCATTCGAGCCATGGCGATTGCGGGAGGACTTGCAGGTCTCGCTGGTGCTTCCGTCGTTCTCGGCTATATGCACAAGGCGCGCGAAGGTTTTTCTGCGGGTGCCGGTTTTGTTGGAATTGCCGTTGCGCTTTTGGGCCGCGCGAATGCGTGGGGTGTCGTTGCTGCGGCTCTGCTCTTCGGAAGTTTACAAAAGGGTTCGTTAGACCTCGACATTGATACAAAAAACATTTCGCGCGATCTAGCGGTTGTTATTCAGGCTTTAATCGTTCTCGCAGTTGCGGCCCGACCCGCTATCGAGCGACCACTTCGCGAATGGCTCGAGCGACGTGCAAGCGAGAAGGGCGTGAGTTGATGGAAATCATCATGGCCTTGCTGATTCCATTTTTCGCGAGCGCCCTGCGATTGAGCGTCCCACTTTTTTTCGCCGCCTATGGCGGATTAATTTCGGAACGCGCCGGTCTCGCAAACGTAGCACTCGAAGGGTTGCTTTTGCTTTCTGCTTTCGTGGGCGCGGCGACGGTTGCTACGACCGGAAACCCATGGATTGGACTCGTCGCCGGTATTTCGGCGGGTGCAATTGGTGGATTAGTTTTCGGACTCTCTGCTGTGAAATCGCGAGCCGATCACATTGTGATCGGAATTGCGTTCAACATGTTGGTGGCGGGAATTATTCCTACGGTTTGCCGCGCATGGTTCGGTGTCACGGGCGGTACTCCGCAGCTCGATCGAGACATGCGCCTTACTTCCGATACTTCGTTTCTATTTCTCGCGCTGATCATCGGCGGAATTCTATTTTGGGCGCTGCGAGCGACACGATGGGGGCTACGGCTCAAGGCCGCTGGCGATAAACCAGAAGCATTGATCGTCCAGGGGGTAAGTGCTGCAGCGGTGCGAATCCGAGCCTCCGTTTTGTGTGGCGCTGTCGTTGGAATTGGCGGAGTAAATCTAAGTCTTTGTCAGGGAAGCGGTTATATTCGCGATATGGCAGGAGGCCGTGGCTTCATAGCGCTCGCCGCCCTAATTTTTGGCGGCTGGAAGCCGGTGCAAACGGGAATCGCGTGCTTGCTCTTTGCTTTCGCGGACGCCGTACAAATGTTGTTGCAGGGAAAATCAATCTTCGATTACGCGATTCCAAATTCGATTGTCCAAATCGTTCCGTACGCAGCGACATTACTGCTGCTCGCCCTTCGCCGTTCAACAATGAACGCTCCAAAAGCAATCAACCAACCAATATAGTTTCGTGAGCACGCCGGCGAACGAAGCGCAGGCGCAGCCGGAGCAGGAGGGCGGGCCCTCCTGCGGAGGGTGCCCGACCCCGAGCGAAAATTATCACAGGTAGCCGTGGTCGCGGCTCCAGCGAATGCTGGCTTCGAGTGCCTCTTGCGCTGGTCGCGGCTGAAATCCGAATTCTCGCGTCGCCTTCTCGTGGCTGAACCAGTGGTAGAGCACAGACGTCCAAGCATTTTCAGTATTGATCGGTCCCTTGAGGTTCACGCTTTCAAGCCAATCGCCGACTTTACCTAGGGCGAACAGCGCAGGCCGCGGAAGGGGAATCGAGGGAGGTTTGACTGCCGCAAGTTTCGCAATCCGAATAAAAGTTTCTTCGATCGTCAAATTTTCGCCGCACGCAATTGTGCGTTCGCCCGATTTTCCTGTCTTGAAAGCCTTGATACAAAGTGCGACCACGTCTTCAACGTGAACGACGTTGACTCCGCCCGGTGGATAAAACGGAAATTTTCCGCGCGCGACTTTCAGTTGGGCCCCACGGCTCCCTTTTTTTGCGTCGCCCGGTCCGTAGATTGTAGAAGGGTTGATCGCAACCGCGTCGAGCTGTCCGCTTCTGACTGCGTCCATAACAGCGATCTCAGCATCGTGTTTAGTTTCAAAATACCCGAGGTTGAGGTGCTTGATGTTGTATTCCGATTGCTCGTTAAGCACATCGTTTGCGGAAAATCCTGCGCCGACTGCGGTTACCGAGCTTAAATGTAGTAATCGGGTCTTGCCTCTTTCCGGTCCGTTCTCAGGTCCGTTTTTCTGAATCGCTTTGATGACGTTCTTCGTTCCTTGAACGTTCACTTCTTCCATCGCGGCTCGCTGCGCTTTGGAATAGGCAATCAACCCAGCAAGATGAAAGACTCCGTCGACTCCGCGACATGCGCTTTCAAGAGACTGAAGGTTTGTAACGTCGCCCTCAGCGACTTCGAGTTTGAGATCCGCGAGTTCTTCAAGTTTACCTTTCGAACGCACTAACGCCCGCACGTCGAATCCTTCGTCGACCAGACGCCGAGTCAACCATTGGCCGAGGAAGCCTGTTGCACCCGTTACTAAAACTTTCATCTAGATCTCCTAGTTCGCCGAGAAAATGTGCGCGTCGCAAATATCACCAGTAAATGAACGACACTCGCACAGATAAAACCGATCAGCCCACCGCCCGCGACGTCGAGGGGATAATGAACGCCGACGTAGACTCGCGAGAATGCGATAACTGAGGCAAACGCATAAGCGGCGACGGCATAGCCAGGCACAAGAATCTGAGCCGTGCGGGCCAACGCGAAATTATTTGCCGCATGATTCGAAGGGAATGAGAAGCCAGAGTGCGAGTGTGTTCGCAGAATAGTTGAAACTCCAGCCGCCTCGGGGCGGTCTCGCTGAACCCATATTTTTACAGCGCGATAGGCGATGAGATCACTCAGTCCCATCGAGAGAGCCAGAATGACGAGACCCTTCGCCCATTTCTGCACGCGAAACTTTCTGACATCGCGGTCTAAGAGCGGAGTATTCGCGTTCCTTGTGCGAACGGGTTTGAAAATCGAAATGACAAGCAAGCTTGCGAGAAGAAGCCAAAAGATCGGTTGCTGATGCAAGTCAGTGAGGATGGGCATGACCTGATCGAGCAGGTGGGTCGACAAACGGTTGTTCACGAAAATGAATAACTCGCGATCGAGCTCTAAGAGTCCCGGCATGGCTGAACTCTAGCTGAGCTTCTTAAAAAGAAAAAGGGCGAAGCCTTACGGCATCGCCCTTTTAATTACTCAGAAGACCAGAGGAGGCACTTTGGCCTCCGAGGGTCGAACTATTTGCAGAAATTTCGGACTTCTTCGAGATTCAGACGAACGCTTCGTCCGCCTTCTTCTTTCGGCTTCGCGATAAGTGCTTGTGCTTCAGTCACTGCGTCCGCAATCGTTCTTCCCGAAGCGATCAGCTCGTTGATTTTCGCAAGGAAGAACGTCAGGTTCGCAGTCGTTCCTGCATCCCAGCTCTCTGCTGCCTTACCTGCGTTGAGCGCAAGCGTTACGTACGTTTGTTCTTTTTTGCCGTCTGCTGTGAGGTTCGCAAGAGCTTCAGCTGCAAGGCCAGTCTTGATACCTTTCAGATTCGCTAATGCTCCAACGCGCGCCTCTGCGAGATCGCGATACCGCTCAGACTTCGCCTGAACGATCGTCTCTTTCGCCGCAGCTTCTACTGCTGGGTTTTCGCTGATCGCGCGACCGAGGTTAGTTTCCTGCATCGGATCAAGACGATTCGTGAGCTTCGAAGTCTTCAATGAAGCGATGATCGATGTCGATGCTCCATCGGCACCTTGGCCGGCAGACTTTGCTGCCTCAGCTCGTGCATCTTTTACGTCGCGTCTCACGCCCTCAGGAGTTTTTCCGCCTTTTTCAGTACCCGCCGCCGCATATGCGGATTGTGCTGTGGCCAGAACTGCTGCTGTCGCAAACGTCACTACCGACGCCATGATAAGGTTCTTCTTCACTTTTGCCTCCTCGAGATCTTCTCGAACTTTTAGTTTCCAATTTTACGTTTCAGCTCCGTTGAACATGACCTTCTTCGCATCGATAGCGACGTCGTTCGTCACCCTACATCGACCTAGAAATCCCAAGTTTCTAAGGAGCGGTCGATTATCGCTCATTTCGAAGATTTCTTCATTCGAGAATCTCGAAATATCGTGCCTACCGGTTCCTGTTTCGATCTCACAGACTTCTGTTTCTCTTCTACTCCAACGTAACGAACTCTCGTGATTCTCGCTGTTCCTAATGCAACTCTTGTGCAACTCCCGCGCCTCGTAGAAACAATAAATCCCTTCAAATCTTGAAGCGATTTCGTGAGTTTTTTACTCGGCTACATCGCCGGGCTGACCTGAATGGACCGAATGACTCCCCAATACGCGTCCATTTCGCCCATTAAACCGTTCAGATTCTTAAAGGCTTGATCCTTGATTTTCGTGCCGTCTGCAGCAACTTTCCCTGCAGTCTGCGTCTCATCTACGAGCTTTTTTAAATCCTCGAGTTTTAACTGCAGAGCTTTTCGTTTGATGTCGAATTGCGCTCGTGCGACTTCACCCTTCGCTTCGACAAGTTCAAGATCGGTGACAAGGCTGCCGACATTTTTAAACTCGAGTAAGACACCGGCGGACAAATCATTGAAGAGTTTGTGATTTGGATGCGAGGTACTTATGCCGGAAATTTTCGCGACCACTTTTAAATAAAGATCGACTTCGTCATAAAGCGATTCGAGCGCGCCGAGTTTGAAGTCACGATTGTTGTACTTCACAGTGGCGTCGCTTCCTGTGCGAGTCAGCGCGGGTATGTATTTGTCTTTTAAAATCGAACGGAAGGATGCCCGAAATTTTACGATCATTGCTTCTGTATGCTTATCGACTTTCGATGACCACCATGTCTGGAACGGGTGGACCCAGTCTTTGTCGTCTGGTGGAAGCGCTGTTCCGACCAAGTCTGTACGAACTTTTTTACGAACAATATCCAAGAGGCTATCGTACTGGACGCCATTGACCGTCCACTTGACCGCGTTGCCGTCGAAGAGCGCGCGATCCTTTTGAAGGTCTGAACGTGCAGCAAACTTTCCATCACAAAGTGAGGCCGGAATCCCCTCAACAATTCGCGGTGGACGGAAATCTGCCGAAAAGCCAGCCCACTCATGTGAAGTCGCGCCGCTCTGTGGGTTCGGATGCATACTCTTCGCAGTGCGAGTTGTCTCGTCGATATGTTCTTGCACCGCAATCAATACAGCTGGATCGTTCGCAGAGATCGTGCGGCGGCCGAGTCCAAGCTGCAAGAGTGTTCGCTCGTAGAAGCTCATTTTGCGGTCTTTGTAGATTTTAACTTTCTCTTCGTCGGAATAGCGTGGATCGGCCTCTGGTCCACAAACCATCGACGCGATCAAGTAATCAGCCATTGTATCGGTTCTGACGTTACCGATTGCGCCTGGGTGATTTCCTTTCGTCTCTTGTTCGATGACCGTCTTGTCGCCGTTAGATTCGCGAATAAACGCGAGACCGGCCGCCATGGGCTCGGGATTTCCAAGGCGAAGACGCAAAGCCATGAATGGATTTGTTTCTGCCATTCGTTTGTACATTGGCGAGTCCAAGGGAACAAACTTGTCGTTGTACGCGACGTCCTCACTTAGCACTTTGCGAAGTTTCGCGATAGCTTCGGACAAAAGACGTTCACGAATACGCCGTTCCAAATCTTGACGTTGCGGCTCGGTCATTCCCGAGAGCGAGCGGAAGCTGAGTTCAATCGCCCCGAGTGAGGTAATCGGCACCTCTTTGTCGATGGCGCGAAGACCGTTCAAAATTTGAGGAAGCACTTCTCGTTCTGTTCGATTTATGGACTTCCCGGTGCGATCTCTGAGGCGCATGCCTTCAAGATACGTTTCTAACCACTCGCGCGCCTGCTGAATGGCTGCACGTGCAGACTCCGCATCGCGATTTTCCGGATCTGTGTAAAGACCGTAGAAAGGTTCAGGAACATAAAGGGTTGCCGGACGAAGTTTCGCGCGCGGGTGATACCGCTGATAATTTACCAGCTGAACGATTTGTTGATAAAACGCAGCGGCGTTTCCGTACATCGTCGCGTAGTCAGCGACGTACGACTGCCAGTTTTTGTGTGCGAGGTAGGCATCTTGAAGAACAAACTCTCGCCACTTCGCCTGGCGCTCGGCGACCTTTTTTAAGAGAAATGCCGGATCGAACTGTTCTGGCTCGACACAGTTCATATTCGGCATCATCACAGAACCCATCGGATCCATTTCATAGCCCGTGCAGAAATCAGAGGCCGGTCGCGGCTCCCAAACCCATTTGTTTTTTTCCGCGCGCTCGAGCTCGATGAAAACCGAATTAATGCGATCAGTGATGGCTCGACCTTGGCGCGAACGCTCGAACGGTTCTTTGAATGGTATCCACAGGTTTTGATAGTGGAGGATCTCCATGAAGAGCGTGATATTCCCGACAGTCATGACGAATCGTCCCAGGGGATGAGCTCCTGTTACACCGGTCATGACCCGTGCACCCTTAAGAATTACCGGAACATACTTTTCTCGGCCAACGCGGACTGCCGTGGCGCGAAGAGCGCCAGAAGCTGCGTCGTTTCCAAGTTGAATACCGTTAAGAGCGCTGACTGCTTTTGCACCTTTACCGGCAAGCTTGTAGGTCCCTCTGATAAGTGGATTTGCAAAGTAAGCTTGAATCAACGAAGCCGATGCCATCGAAAGAATGTCAGGAGTGTAGTCCGCAGCTTTTTTCGAAACCGCCCAGTCTTCCCAAGCGTGTTCGCAAGCTTCGTCGATTTTCGCCTGCATCACCTTTTGAGTTTCGACATCTTTATGTTTGGGAGCTCCGACAATACTCGCTTTCGCGCACGCCTTCAGATTTGGGTCGGCCAGAATTTCATGGATGATGTTACTCACCATCATACCAGCAGCGAGTCCCACGGGGCCGACGAGTGGTGCGAATCCACGCTGAACCATATTCGGCGGGCTAGGAGAAAGAACCGGTCTTGTTTGAAAATGATCCTTGCGAATCGGTTCCTGAATCGTCTGATTAAATAAACGACCTTTGTTGTCTACCAAGGTCACTTCGCCGGTCGCGCCTGTGACATAACCTGGCTGCAAACTTAAGTGCAATTTTGTTCGGCGCGGGTCATAGGCGAGTCCAAGCATTTGCAAGAAAGCATGCGAGCTGCGCGCTCCGACCAAAAAGCCTGCGAAGCTCACGCCGCCCACAACACTCGCGTTGTTGTCGACGAAGTCCCTTAAAAAAACGGGGTTGTTTTCGAGGTGAAGGCTTTCGCTGATTCCCATCGCCAGAGTAAACGCTAGATATTCGGCTGGAAAATCGACAACGAGTTTTTTTGCAGCGCCTTTAAATCCGAGGGGGGCGGGACCCATGCCCTGCATTTCCAATCGAGCTTTCTTCGGAGAAAATTTCTTAAGTTCCGCTGGCGTCGATGGTTGATACTGGAAGCGTATTAGCTCTTGTGAATTCGGATCGCGATAGTCGAACAGGGTGACCGGCGCCAAGTCGCGACCGCTAACGATCGTGTTGGTTTTTTCGGTCATAGGAACAAATGCTGACTGCGCAAAAACGCAAGCAGGCCCGATGAGGGTGGCTCCGCTCAGCAGTGTGGTTGCGAGCAGAATAGAAACGGACCGGCGAATAGCGTTCATTCAGTGTTCTGAGTGCAAGACGGATGCAGCGAGCTTACACCCCAAAAATCCGGGATTTCGTAGGCCCTTTGCGGGTTTAGAATCCTGTGACGAAGCTCAGGTGACGTAAAAGGGCGTTTAAAGGAGATCTCCCGGCGCGAATCGTCGCTTTGGGTGAAGATTTACCGTTTTTTTGACGGTTCCAGAATCGCTCCACGCCGCGCATTCTTTCAAAAACGCGGCGACCGGAACTACTGGATCGGTGGTGGTGGAGCTGCGAACGGATCGATTGTTCCGCCGGGAATAGCCGGAAATGAGGGTGCTTCCATCGGCGCTGAGGGAATGACCGGCGCCGTCGGAGCCATCGGATCGGCGACCGGCACAAGTGGTGCGAGCGGTGGAAGATCCGGATCAATCGCAAAAATAATCACTCGTTTTAACGGACGATCTGTTGGACCCGTGGGACTTTCTGCAATCTTTCGAATCGTGTCCATTCCACTAGTGACTTGTCCGATAACAGTGAACTGGCCCGCAAAATCTGGCAGCGGCGCGAGCGAGATAAAAAATTGGCTTCCGGCCGAATTTGCCTCGTACCCAAGTCCTGTTTTGTCGGGCGCACGGGCGAGTGCCATCGCAACGACGCCAGGTCGATCGAACTTCATAGCCGTTGAACGTTCGTCTCGAATTCTGAAACCTGGTCCACCGGTGCCGTTACCAAACGGGCATCCGCACTGGAGCAAGACGCTTTTCAAAACGCGGTGGCAGTTGAGGCCAGTATAGAAAGGCCGCTTCACTTTTTTTCCGGTGCGAACATCTACGAATTCTTTTTGTCCAAGTGCGAGATCGATGAAGTTTTCCACGTTCTTCGGAGCGATATCGGGCTTCAGCGAGATCTTGAATTCTCCTTCAGAAGTTTTCACGACGAGAACGGTCTTTAGTTCCGCCTTCGGGTTGAACAGAATTACTTCTGACTGGGTCTGTACTGCTGGTCGATATGAGTTTGGCTGATTGTACGTGTTCGCCGGTTCGTTTCGATTATTTGACGGATTAAATCCACCTGACGATGGCGGAAGCGCCATCGGCACATACGGCTGACCCTGCGGAGTACCTTGTTGTGGAAGAACACCCGACGGAAGTGTGTTTTGGGCGGGAGGCATTTGAACCGTGAACGGCGATGCCGCGTTGGGTGGAGTCGCAGGCGGAGTAATCTGCGAATGGGCCGACGGCGCCAGTGTGAGAAGCAGAGTAAAAGTAAGGATGAGGGAAACGAACAAAATGCCTCCGCTAATCTCAACGACCCAGAAGATTCGTCAGAACTTCTGCCGATTCTTCTAGTTTCGAAGTGAGTTGTTTTGGAAACGTTTCGGCATTTTCGCCTGACGTTTTCGCAAATCTTCGAAACTCATTCGAATTCAAATTCAAAGTCGAACCTGCGATGTCGCCGGTGACACGAACCCATTGTTCGATTCGTCGTAACCACAAATGCGTTTCTCGAAGGCTCGGGCCCGCCGCCTTCCATTTGTTGGAAGCAGTGGAAAGTCCCTCTAGAAATTGAACCATGCCGCGCGTCGACGTCTCAAGTAGATTCCGGTCGGCAGTGCCCGTCGTAGGTCCAGAACGCAAAACTCCGATTTGCGCGGCGAACTCAATCGGCGCCAGCCCACCATTCACAAGTTTCAGATCGACGCTTTGCTTGCCGAAGGTCGGGATGGGTTTGAATAGCTGTTGGGCGATTCGCGCGAGTTCTGCTTCTTCGGGTTGCGAAATTCCGCGATCGAGGATTGCGTCACGTACTTCGGACGACAGGCGATGCGGCAGTGTTTCGAGCGAACGTGCTCGTAGCCAACTTTGTCGTTCCCAAGCTTCAGCTTTGGTTTTCAGATGTTCGAGCAACTGAGAGAGCTCGACAAGAATTGGCCCGGCGTGACCGCTAGGTCTGAGACGAAGATCGATCGCATAAATCGAGCCGCCCCGATGTGCTTCTGTCATGCGATTCAAAAATCGGCGAGCTAGGCGCTGCTGATCATTCGATGGTGATGAGTCTGTGAGAAAAACAAAATCGAGATCAGAACGAAGTCCTAGTTCGCGTCCACCCCATTTTCCGAGTGCGACGATTCCAATCGGTTCACAACCAAGTTCCTTTGCCGTCACCAACATAAGGTCGGTAGCAATCGTGTCGGCTAAAGTCGTTAAATTTTCAACACAAGTTTCGAGATCCTTGGCTTCTAGAAAGTGAAGTGTCGCGATCAATTCTCCTAGCAAACGACGCTCGGCCAGAGCATCTAGTGCTTGCGCCGTATCAAGGGCTGACAAGTCGGTCGTTTGTCTGAGGATGAAAGAATCAAGTAGCTCGGGACGAGAGCATAAGATCGACCCTGCCCAGGGCGAAACGCCGAACAGAGTTGCGAGCTGATGAATAAGTGCGGGTTCGCGATTAAGCATCGAAAAAAGAGTCGCCTTCGCGCGGGTGTTTTTGACAAAGTCGACCAGCAGACCTAAACCCAGATCAAGATCGCCGCCGCTTGTCTCGAGCGACTTGATGAATCCCGAGAGAAACGTGTTTTTCTCTCGTTCATCACGTTCTGACTTCTTTGAGAGAATTTTCGTTTGTTGAATTTCTTCAAGCGCTGAACGCGCAATCTCAAAAGAGAACCCACGTGTCGCAAGATTGTCAGCGGTCGGTACCTGAGTACTCTCGACAATAGGGAATCCAGAGTCAGAAATCGCGATGACTCGTCGAGAACGCGCGAGGACCTCTCTCACTAGAATTGGATCTGTAAGCTTGTAGGTCTGTTCATCGTTTTCAGCCTGTAGCCGATTCTCGAGATTTCTGTAGTACCAATACGTATCGAGCAACTCTTTTGCTTCGGGCTTGGTCATAAGTTCAGCGCTCGCAAGTTTTTCGATTGCTAAGCCCGTTCGATTTGTTTGTAGATCTCGTTTTCGACCGCCGTGAATCGTCTGCAAAGCGTGCACAAAGAGTTCAATATCTCTGATGCCGCCCGGGTGGAGTTTTAGTTGAAACTCTCCTGGCTTCGTCGCGGGATTTTCCTGCCGAATTCGGTGGATCAAAATTCGAAGTTCCTCAAAAACCGAATAGTCGAGGTGCCGTCGGTAGGAGAAACCCCGCGCGAAGTCCGCCGCTTGCGAAGAGACAGAATTATTTGGGGTTTCGGTGGCAGTCCCGCCCACGATGTGGCGAAAGCGCACGAAGGCAAGACGTTCCCATGCTTCGCCATGATAGCCGTAATGATTTTCGAATTGCGAGAATGTGGGAATCAGTGCGGCCGCTCCACCGCCGGGTCGAAGTGCAAGATCTACGCGATGACAAAAGCCCCATTCGTCGGACTCATTCAGTATGCGAATGAATTCGCGGGCTTCCTTGAGCGGGGCTTCGACATCGTCGGGACCGACAAACATCAGATCAACATCGCTTGAAAAATTTAACTCTTCGGCGCCGAGCTTACCCAGCGCAAACACCGCGACGTCGGTACGATCGAGCCCTGACATTCGAAATGCCGCCTTGATGTTCTCGTCAGCCGCTTTGCTCCAGAAGTAACAAATGTCTTCGTCAGTTGATCGCAAGTGAAAGAGAGCAATGGCGCTTCTTACCCACGCTCGATGCCGCGAAATTTTTAGATTCTGAGCTTCGCTTAGTTTCTGATTTTCAGAACGCCGAATAAGATCGCGATAGCGCTTGACGGCCGGCCACGCTGTCGTGACCGCTGCGAGCTCGACGTCTGAATAGGAGTCGAGCTCTGGAATTTTAGTCAAACGCGTGCGACCAATGTGGTTTGAAGTACTGATTGTTGTCGAACGTGATTCGTTTCTCAGTCTCGCCATCAATTGTTACAATGTAGAGCTGATTGGTACCCGTGCGGTTGCTGACGAACAGTACGTTTCGACCATCTGGAGAATAGCTCGGATCTTCGTTATCAGCAAAACGGCCGCTCGGCTTTTTGGCTGAGGTGAGGCGGATCATGTCAGATCCGTCGGCGTTAACGGTGAAAATATCGAAGTGTCCTTTGTCAGATCCCGCGAAGACGAGACGTTTTCCATCGGGCGACCAGCGCGGCGACGAGTTGTATTCACCGGCGATAGTGATTTGTTTAGTACTTGAGCCGTCCGAGTTCATGACAAAAATGTGCGGCCTGCCGTTGCGATCCGATGAGAAAGCAATTTTGTTTCCGTCGGGGCTAACCGATGCTTCGACGTTCATGGCACCGCGCGGTCCATTGGTGATTCGTTCGAGCGTCTTTCCGTCGAGCGACATCTTGTACAGGTCGGGATTTCCAGAATTAGAAATTGTCAGCATGATGTGTCGGTTTGTTGGCGCGAACGTCGATCCCGAGTTTATGCCTTTGCGATAAGAAACTAAAAATCTGCGTCCAGTCGTGGTGTCGTAGGTAAACAGGTCAAGATTTCGTCTCTTTTCGTTCGCGTGGAATGCGAAGGCAGAATACGCAATCATCTTGCCATCAAAGGACCATGACGGTGATTGGGCGATCGATTTGTGCGTCGAGACCTGCTGAGCGTTCGAACCGTCCCAATCCATGATGAAAATTTCTTTTTGTCCAGGACGGGTCGAGCGAGACGTCACGATGCGCGAGAGAAACATTCCTCGCTTGCCGGTGAGTTCTTTTAAAACATCGTTCGCGAACGTATGCGCGATTGTTCGCGCCTCTGACGTTTTGGCTTTATAAGTTTTGCCGAGCACAAGCTTCTGCTGATCGACCGCGTAGGTGTACGTGTCCACGCTAAGTTCGTCGCCGCTAATTCGATATCCCGCGCGAACCAGAAAATCGACTTTCAATTGCTTCCAACTTTCGAACTTAACGCCACCCGTTTCTTCGGTTGCAGGCTTAAGTCCTTGTCGCGACATTTCACCTTCGAAAGCTGCAGCTTTCATAAACTCGAAGTAGCCGCTGACCTCCATATCGTTTCGAAAAACTTCGAAGAGGTCTTTGCCGACCTTCATGTGTAGAGGACTTGTTCCGCCTGCACCTTGAAATTGGAAAGGCGGAAGCGCCATGATACTTTTTCGAAAATTCGCGTCAGTGATACGAATGTACGCGCCGGAATTTGTCGGAGCAGAGGCCGGTGCCGCAGACTCTTCGCTCGACTGCGCGTGGACCCTCTGTCCTGCCAAAATAAAGCCGACCAGAAAAACTGAAAGTACCCGAAGTTTTAACATTGAACCGCTCCTCGCCGAATGACAGATCCCATTCTGCTTAAAGATGGGTCTGCCGTCTAGGGCAGAAACGCCAGCGCCTAGCGGAAGCCGTTCGGTTCGAGGTCGAGTTCAACGCCCTGGTTTGCAAGCAACGCGTGCAGGGTTTCGGGTGGCGCAGGAAGCGGGAGAGCGTTCTCGACTGCGGCCAGCGCCGACTCGTCAAAAGAACTGTTACCAGAAGACTGAACGACAGACTTTTTCAAAACCGCGCCGTTCGGATCGATAAGTAAAATCACGCGAACACGGAGCTTAGCTGTCGCCAAAAATTTCGGCGGACGCCATTGCTGTTTAATGCGCGCTTCGAGGCCGTCGAGATACTTTGCATGATCAAGTCGCGTGAGGCCCGAGAGTGAAGCGCCCTTTGAAATTTGATTGCCACGCACGGCCGCAGATGCCGATTTAGCATCGGCGATGGCCTTGGCCGTCGCTTCGGCCTTCGCTTGGCGATCAAGTCTCGCCATCGCGTCGAGACGCTTTAGAGCGGCGTCCTGATTTTTCTTTTGCTGTTTCGGATCTGGCTTTGTCGGCTTCAACACAACCGGTTCGGCTTTTTTAGGAACCTCTTTGGCGATGGGCGGAAGTTCTTTGGTCACAGCTGGCTCAGCTTGCTGTGCCGGAGCATCCGCATTCGGCTCTTCGATCGGATCGGGAAGTTTGGCGGACTTTTCGGGAAGACCAACGATGTCGACTCGGATTGCGCTCTCGATCATGAGTGGTTCACTCGGGAACATGTAAGCTCGGACCGTAAGAAAGAGCGCGAATATAACATGAGCGATCGCCGACTTTATAAGCGCCGACTTCATGTCGGTGGGTTCATCAAGTTCCTGCAGATCGCGAAGTCCGATCATCAATGACCCTTTGGCAGCGTCACGAGTCCGATGTTCGTAATTCCGGCGGCCCGAATTTCTGCCATGGTTTCGGCGACGAAACCATAGTCGACACTTTTGTCGGCCTGTAGGTAGATTTGCTTATTCGGTCGCTTTTCAAAAATCGCCTCGAGGCGAGTTCGTAAGTCATTCGACGCGATGGCTGTTCCGCCGACGGTCAGTTTCTTTGTTTTGCTTATTACTAGCACGAACGGTTCGTCCGACGTTGAAACTCCCGACGCTGCAGTTTCTGGAAGTTCGATTTCGAGACCTTGCTGCATCATGGGTGCAGTGATCATAAAAATAATCAGCAGCACGAGCATGACGTCAACCAATGGAGTGACGTTGATTTCGCTCATCACTGTGCGGCCGCCGCGGCCTCCGCCTGAATTCGACATTGCCATGGCTTATGACTCTTTGAAGAAGTTGCGTTTAGCGACGTTGAGAAAGTCTGATCCGAAGCTTGCGACTTCCATTTCAATTTTTCGAACGCGGCCGATAAAGTAGTTATAGCCGGCAACCGCAGGCAATGCTGCGAAAAGTCCGACCGCTGTCGCAAACAATGCCTCAGAAATACCTGGTGCAACGACGGCGAGACTTGCCGAACCGGTCGAGGCAATATGTTGGAACGAAGTCATGATACCGACTACTGTTCCGAGCAGTCCGATGAATGGTGCAGTACTACCGACCGTTGCGAGGAAGCTTAAATTCGCTTCTGCTTTCGCGATCTCAGCATCCGTCGCTTTTCGTATCGTGCGCTCGAGATTATCGAGACCGGTCAGTCGAGTGCCGGCATCAGAACCGACATCTCCGCTTCTGTTGCCCAGAGTCTTTTCCGCAATTCGCTGCAGCTCTTGATAGGCTGCCGAGAAAACGCGCGCAACGTTCGAGTGATGATAGTCTTTTGCTTTTGCGCCCATTTCTTCGAGCGAGGGCGACTTCCAAAAAGCTTCAACGAACAGTTCATTCGCGATTTGCATGAGAGATAACTGTCGTCGTTTTTTGACGATAATTGCCCAGGAAAAAACGCTGAGAGTCACCATCAGTAGCAACAGCAACTGAACGACGGGGCCAGCGCCGAGAATTCCGTCCAATATTCCAGTCTTAACAGCAATTCTCGGTGATGCGGCCATGTATTCTCCTTTGGAGTGAACAGGCTATTCTCGGTTCGCTATCGGAATCAAACATCAAAATGATTCAAGTAGCTCGTTAAGTGTCTGGCGCCCTTCGATAAGCACACCATCGTATCCAAGCGTGAACAGCTCTTGTGCAGATTCTTTTGTCTTTGTCGGTCCTGCGTAACGCTTGAGACCGCGTCGATGCGCTTCTTTGAGAGTTACGTCTCTTACTCGCGCAACAAATCCTCCACCGTGTTCGAGTTCGACTGTCGACGATACAAGCATATCTGCTTTAAGTTCCATCAGCCCGGCGAGGCCGACGTTCGAGAGCAATTCCATTTGAATGATCGTCGCCTGACTTGAGCCGTAAAATCCCCGCGGCTCCGCCTCACGCATTTCCTTCAGCGTACCGTCGCTCTCGGATTGGATGGCGACGTTCTCTAGTGAGAACGGCTTTTTCACGCCCCACACTTCCAGAATTTTGTGCGAGAGACCTGGTCGCCGGGAAATGAGATTGAAAATCACGGGTTGATTTTTCAGTTGAACGACGAATTCTGAAAGTTCAGCAAGCCCGGCATCTTTGCATTCCTTGAGAGTCGCAATCTCGACCGGTTTGCCCTTGGCTGTTCCCGACATCAAAAGTTCATGCGGACTGACGACGAGTTGGTTTTCTCCACCTAGCCGAACGTCGAGCCAAGTTCCGACTTTCCACGAAGTATTCAGCGGCTTTTGCTGAGCCTTCACCACAAAGGCGACGTCATTTGGCTCCGAAATTCGAAAAAGAACGAGTCCCGATCCGGTCGGATGTGCGAGCTTCAAAAACGCATGATCGAAGGGAGCCTTCAGCGGCTTCGATTCGGCCTTTCCATGCAGGTAGAACCACGTTACGAAAAGGGCGATAAATAGACTGCCAACTACGACAGCGAACGAACTCAAGCTTCTATTCATCGGTTCTAAGGCTCCAAATCTACTAACTTTTACTTAGACCCGATTTAATTTAAACTCGGGTCGAAATAAGACTAAAAAGGTCCGAGATTGGTTGCCCTGGGAACCGTTTTCGTTTAGCTTTCATTTCGCCAAAACGGTCCAGAGGTGGGCCAAGAAAAGGGAAGATGAACCGAATCCATCGAAAAGTCGAGTACGCGTTGATCGCGTTAAAACATATGCGTGCAAAACCGCCCGGTGAACGCACGACTGTTAAAGAAATGGCCGCGCTCTATCGGTGTCCACACGATATGCTCGCACGGGTTCTGCAAAGATTAACTCATCATTTAGTGCTGAATTCTGAACAGGGAGTTCGCGGCGGGTACACGATCGCCAAGGATCTTAATCGCGTCTCGTTTCACGATCTACTTGAAATGATTTTGGGACCGATCGCCGTTGCACGTTGCCTGCACGAACCAGTTGGAAAAGAAATCGAAGAACCGTGCGGAATGCGCGGGACGTGTAACATCGTTTCGCCTATTCAACTATTGAATCGAAAGATGAATGAGTTTCATCGCAGTCTGATGGTTGGCGAGCTGATCGACGCGGGTAAAGCCGCGCGATTGAGAGCGGCAAGCGACGTCGCGTTTGCGGCTTCCGCGGAGGCCGACGCATGAGTCAGCAAATTCCTGGGCAACTCGAATACAAGCACGGTTTCGTCACCGACATTGCAACGGACGCCATTGCAAAAGGTTTAAACGAAGACACGGTCAAATTGATTTCGGGGAAAAAAAACGAGCCCGAGTGGATGCTTGAGTATCGCCTGAAGGCTTACAAACTTTGGCTGACGATGGAAGAGCCGAAGTGGGCAGATCTTCGTTATCCAAAAATCGATTATCAAAATATTATCTATTACTCGGCACCGAAACAGGCGCCCGAGAAAAAGCAGTCGCTGGACGAGCTTGATCCCGAGCTGCTCAAAACGTTCGAGCGCTTGGGTATTCCGCTGTCAGAACAAAAACGAATTTCAGGCGTGGCTGTCGATGCGGTCTTCGACTCGGTTTCGGTGGGCACGACACATCAGGCGGAGCTCGCCCGGCACGGCGTCGTTTTCTGTTCAATATCCGAAGCCGTTCATACACATCCTGAACTCGTTAAAAAATATCTCGGTTCCGTCGTGCCAACGAGCGACAATTATTTTGCAGCTCTGAATGCAGCGGTCTTCACAGATGGTTCGTTTGTCTATATTCCAAAGGGCGTTCGCTGTCCGTTAGATCTCTCAACTTACTTCCGAATTAACGCATCTGAGACGGGTCAATTCGAACGCACTCTCATTATCGCTGAAGCAGGATCGTTCGTAAATTATCTCGAAGGGTGCACGGCTCCGCAGCGCGACGAAAATCAATTACATGCGGCGGTCGTTGAACTTATCGCGATGGACGATGCCGAGATCAAATATTCGACTGTTCAAAACTGGTATACCGGCGACAAAAACGGTCGCGGCGGAATCTACAATTTCGTGACGAAGCGTGGAAAATGTCAGGGCAAGAATTCGAAGATTTCTTGGACGCAAATTGAGTCCGGTTCCGCCATTACTTGGAAATACCCCAGCTGCATTCTTCTTGGCGACGGCTCGCAGGGGGCGTTTTATTCGGTCGCGCTGACCCATGACTATATGCAAGCCGATACCGGTACGAAGATGATTCATATCGGTAAAAACACGAAGAGCACAATTCTGTCGAAGGGAATTTCGACCGGACACTCGCGTAATAGCTATCGCGGCCAAGTAAAGATCATGCCGTCTGCTGAAAACGCGCGAAATTATTCGCAGTGCGACTCGATGCTCGTCGGTGGTAATGCTTCCGCGAATACTTTTCCCTATATGGAAGTGAAAAACAAAACGGCCACGCTTGAACATGAGGCCACGACTTCGCGAATCAGCGAAGACCAACTGTTTTACCTTCAGTCACGCGGTCTTGATAAAGAAAGCGCGATATCGATGCTGGTCAATGGATTCTGCAAAGATGTGTTCAAGCAATTGCCACTCGAATTCTCGGTCGAGGCGGTGAAGCTCATTGAAATGAAATTAGAAAATTCGGTCGGATAGACTTAGGAAGTTTTAGGTGACAGTGAAGTCAGAAAAACCAGTTTTGCTCGAAGTAAAAGACTTGCATGTCGCAATTGGCGATAAGCAGGTCTTAAATGGCTTGAATCTGACGATTCGCACGGGCGAAAAACACGCGATCATGGGTCCGAACGGATCGGGCAAGTCGACGCTTTCGAAAGTTATTGCCGGGCATCCCGAGTACAAAGTGACATCTGGGACAATCAAATACGAAATCAATTTCGAGATGAAAAATCTTTTCGAGCTCGAACCTGACGTTCGTGCCAAAGAGGGAATATTTCTCGCCTTCCAATATCCTGTCGAAGTGCCCGGAGTGACGAACGAACTTTTCCTTCGTACGTCATTCAATTCGATTTGCAAACATCAAGGCATCGAAGAAATGAACGAGACGCAGTTTTCGTCTTTTGTTCAGAAAAAGCTTCAGCTGGTCGACATGGATGCGAAGTTTCTCGATCGCGGCGTGAACGTAGGGTTTTCTGGCGGAGAAAAAAAACGAAACGAGATTTTGCAGATGGCGGTCTTGTCGCCGCGCTTGGCGCTGCTTGACGAGACCGACTCGGGCCTCGATATCGACGCGCTTCGGATTGTAGCGAATGGCGTGAATAAGTTGAGCAATGCGAACAATGCCGTTGTCTTGGTAACACATTATCAACGACTGCTCGACTACATCATTCCCGACTACGTTCATGTTCTGGCTGATGGCAAAATTGTTGAGACTGGTGATAAATCGCTCGCACTTAAACTTGAGGAAAAGGGTTATGACTGGCTCCTCAAATAATTTAGCTGTCGCAAAACCGGCAGTCGCGATGACCTCGCAGATCGGTCATGCGCTTTCTCCGCAGATCGGCCATGCGGCTTCACCGCAGATCAGCCATGCGGCTTCACCGCAATGGAACGAACTCGTCGCTGCGGCAGAACGGCAGTCGGTTTTGATGCGAGCGCAGCCCGAAGCTTGGTGGGGAGCGCAAGCAGCAAATCTTTCTGCGAAGTGGCTCGCGACGGGACTTCCAACGACCCGACTCGAAACTTTTAAGTACACGAGCCTAGCGCGTCTGCATTCAAAGGCGCGCACGCCGGCGTTGGGCCCCGTTGATGTCACGGCTCCACCTGGAGTTCGGGTTTTGCGACTTTCGCAATGGAGCTCGCTGACCGAACTTTCCGACGACGTAAAAACTAAAGTACGGAAATTGCTCGAAGCCGATGAGAACATCTTTTTCGAAAACTTCGCCAAAAGTTTTGTCACTGATCCATTTATTGTTTTTGTCGAAGACGGAACTCGATCTGATGTGCCAATCGAAATCACATGGCGTGGTCTTCCGGAAGGTCAGTGGGCGTTCGGCGTCGCGGCGGTGATTGTTGGCACAAATGCGCAGGTCTCGCTCATCGAAAAATACGGCGCCGACGTCGACGCACAGACCTTGTCTGTCGCGATCGAACTTGGAGCCGGGGCGAAGCTTTCACATCTAAGGATTCAAAGCGGTTCGAGTAAGTCGGAACTTGGCTTC
>JAYSST010000674.1:0-2686 GCA_043720435.1 Bdellovibrionales bacterium | reverse complement strand
TAATTTTCTGGGATGCACTTGAAGTGCGAGACGGCACAACCGCGCAGTCGAACATTACCGAGAGAATTCAACCGCGGGATGCGCAACTTTTGCGTCTGCTCGTGACACGAAGTCCGGCTGTTGTCAGCCGCGACGAAATTTTAAATAAGATTTGGGGAGAAGAGAACTTCCCCTCGTCACGTACTGTCGACAACGCCATCGTCAGGCTTCGTCAATCGTTAGGCGATGTCCACGCAGGACGAATTCGTTCGGTTCGCGGCGTCGGATACCAGTGGGAATAGATTCAAGGAAGGAAGGCTCGTGAACATACGTTTTCAGAATGCAATTAAAGGAATCGACCAGGCATGCCCGCCATCTTGGTTCATGCGGCAAGCCGGCCGTTACCATAGTCACTATCAAGCACTTCGTTCAAAACACGATTTCATCACTTTGTGCAAAGATCCCGAGCTTGCCAGCGAAGTGGCACTTGGACCCATTCTCGATTTTGACTTCGATGTTTCTATCTTGTTCAGCGATTTACTTTTTCCGCTCGAAGTTTTCGGAATGGGCCTGACGTATGAACCGGGGCCGAAACTTTCTTCGTCATTGAATGAAGAGGGTCTGAAAAAATTCAAAGACATCGGTGTTGCGATCGAAGGCCTTCGATTTCAGCAAGAGGCCGCGCGTCTCACGCGACAAAAACTTCCGATGGATAAGAGCCTTATCGGTTTCGTCGGCGGACCATGGACTCTCTTTACCTATGCGGTGGAAGGTGCGCACAAGGGTGGGCTCGAGAAATCAAAAGCTCAGCTCGATCTCTATCGAAAATTTTGCGAGCGCATGATTCCGCTTTTGAAATTGAACATCGAACTTCAACTTAAAGGCGGCGTCGAAGCCGTGATGATTTTTGATACGTCCGCTGGCGAACTTGATCCCGAGTTATTTACCGAGGTTGTAACGCCAGCAGTTCGTGAACTGACGCGCGCGTTTCCGGGGAAAGTTGGATATTACGCTCGCGGTATTCAGGCCGCGCATTTGCGCTCGAACGTTTTTCAATCCGAGGAAATCGCAGGCGTCGGTTACGATCATCGCTGGGATATCCGTGAAGTTTTAAAAGGACCACGAATTAGCCGGGGCTTCGTTCAGGGGAATTTCGACCAGTCGTTGCTATTTTTACCTGCAGACCAGTTTGAAGAGAGAGCCGTTCGATACTTAAAAGGCGTCAGGACTCTTTCGGACAAAGAGCGGCGCGGTTGGGTGTCAGGACTTGGACATGGCGTGCTTCCGGGAACACCCGAAGCAAATGTTCGGCGACTCGTACAGCTCGTTCGCGAAGTGTTTGTTTGAGGAAAGGTTTGTTCTCTATGGGACGTGATCAGAGCAAATCGCAATCAGGCTTTTTCTCGAAGTACGATGTGCCGGCGCCGCGCTATACGAGCTATCCAACTGTTCCGTATTGGTCGGAACCACCGACGCGGGCGCAATGGATCGAACAGTTGAATTCCGGTCTTGCTCCCAAGACAAGCTCATGGTCGCTGTATGTGCATATTCCGTTTTGCGAGACGCTTTGTACTTTTTGTGGATGCAACACTTCAATTACGAAAGATCACAAACGCGAAAGCCCTTATGTCACTCGAGTCCTGAAAGAGCGCGAAGCTTACCTCCTATCGTCGCCAGATCTAGCTCGTAGACCGCTTGTAAATATGCATCTTGGCGGCGGTACACCGACGTTTCTCTCGGCCTCGGAACTCGACAGACTTGTCAGCGGCTTGCTAAAAGGATTAACAAAAGATCCGCGCGGTTTTGAAGGTAGTATCGAGATTGATCCCCGCCGGACTCAACCAGATCAGCTCGAAGTTTTACGGAAGCACGGTTTTAACCGCGTTAGCCTTGGCGTGCAGGACTTCGATCCCGAAGTGCAAAGGCTTGTGAACCGCATTCAGCCGTTCGAACAAACCGAGACGATAACAACAGCCGCCCGCAATCTTGGCTACGATTCGGTTAATTTCGATCTGATCTACGGACTGCCGAAACAAACTTTACAGACGACAAAAGTAATGGTCGAGCGCACGCTTGAACTTCGGCCGGATCGAATTGCGCTTTATTCTTTTGCACTAGTACCTTGGATTAAACCGGCGCAACGACTTTTCAAAGACGACGAATTGCCGGCGGGAGCTGAAAAACGCGCGCTGTATGAACTGGCTCGCGGGGCACTGTTGAATGCCGGCTATATTGAGATTGGGATGGATCACTTTGCAATGCCGAGTGACGGACTGGCGCAAGCGGCGGTTAACGGAACATTGCACAGAAATTTTATGGGCTATAGCGATGTTCGCACCGACGTGATGCTCGGCCTCGGAGTTTCTTCGATTTCAGAGGCACCGGGATGTTTTCATCAAAACGAAAAGGTGTTGCCAGTTTACGAAGAAGCCACGGACCGAGGAGAAATCCCCACATTTCGCGGTCACTTGCTTTCGGACGAAGATCGTATTCGGCGCGAACAGATTCTGCGGTTAATGACAAGATTCGAAGTCGAACTCGAGAGCGAAACACAAATCGCCGATGTCCGAGTCTTTTTACACGAGCTGATTCAAGATGGACTCGTCACTTTGCAAGGGCGGCGGCTTGTCATGGGCGATCGCGGTCGTCCTTTTCTGCGTAACGCGTGTATGGCGTTGGACGCGCGACTTCGTGCTAAGGCTCCTGA
>JAYSST010000673.1:0-6755 GCA_043720435.1 Bdellovibrionales bacterium | reverse complement strand
AAATCCAAAGCACTGGATTGGAATTAAGCGATGGGAAAAGACGGCTTCGAGGTTACGGTCAACATCGTAAAAATGTTCGTCATCTTCTTGATGATGGTACAAGCAGTGCCAATTCTCGTTTGGCTTGAGCGTCGTGGATCTGCATTCATTCAAAATCGCACCGGCCCGAATCGTGTTGGACCACTCGGTCTGATTCAGCTTCTCGCCGATGCGGTCAAATTTCTTTTTAAACAACCGTTCGTACCCGAGCGTGGTGTCGCGCCACTTTATTATTTCGCACCGGTCATGGCGCTGATTCCGGGCGCAGTTGCGCTCAATGCAATTCCTCTTTCGGTTCCGATTAAAATTGAACCGTTCGCGATGCCATTCAATCTCTTCGCGGGACAGCTGTTCGGACCGTACACTTTTCTTTTCCAAGGCTACGACATTGGAATCGGCATTGTTTTCATTCTCGGAATTTCTTCGCTCGGCGTTTACGCAATTTTGCTCGCAGGCTGGGGATCGTCGAACAAGTATTCGTTGATGGGTGCTGTTCGCGGAGCTGCACAGGGGATTTCCTACGAACTCGCGCTGTCACTCGCGCTCGTTGGAATTCTAATGGTCTACGGAACACTGAGCTTCAAAGAAATCGTCGATGCTCAACAGGGTCCGCTAACCTTTATGGTGCTCGGCACAGAACAAGTCGTTTCGTTTCTGCCGAACTGGGGAATTTTTTATCAGCCGCTGGGCGCGCTGATCTTCTTTGCTTCCACGTTCGCGGAAGCCAACCGGTTGCCGTTCGACTTGCCAGAGGCCGAAGGCGAACTCGTCGCGGGTTTCCACACCGAGTACGGCGGCTTCAATCTTCTGCTTTTCTACATCGGCGAGTATGGCCACATGATGGTAGCGAGTGCGCTGCTCGCGACATTCTACTTCGGCGGTTACAGTATTCCAGGAGTCACGCACGAAGAAGTCATGGCGTTCTGGCAGGTTAAAACGGGCAGTTTCAACGTGTCTTCAATTCTCACCGCAGTCACGTTCCACGTGTCGTTGCTTGCACGCATGGCCGTATTTTTGTGGATCTTTATTCACGTGCGATGGACGCTTCCACGTTTCCGTTACGATCAACTCATGAGTCTCGGTTGGAAAACGATGCTGCCGTGGGCGCTTGCCAACGTCGTCGTCACGGCGATTTGGCTATGGCTCGGACACCGGGCTTAAGGGAGCAGGCAGATATGGTTTCAGAAAATCTTCTCTTTTACATTCTCGCAACGGTCACGGTGATCTCGGCGCTGACCGTCATTCTGCAGTCGAATCCGATTTTCTGCGCACTCGCACTTGCGATGACGATGATTTCAGTCGCGGGCATCTTCGCTTCGATGAACGCTTGGTTTGTCGCAGGCGTTCAGTTGATCGTTTACGCGGGCGCGGTCATGGTTCTGTTTGTTATGGTTCTGATGCTCTTCGATCTAAAAGACGAAGTGCGCGCATTTTCACGAGGCTTAGTTTCAGGCTTCTTGAAGATAGCATCGGTTGCCGTCATTGGTGGAGTTCTGGCGGCCGCTATTTGGATGTCGGCTGAAACACTGTTTGCGACCACCGCAACGGTTCCACAGCTTTCGGCGACGCAATCAACGAAAGCGTTGGCCGATCTACTATTCAAAAAGTATCTCTTCTCGTTCGAAGCCATGGGAGCTTTGCTCCTGATCATCGCAATTGGCGCGGTTGCACTATCTCGAATCGAAGGAGGCACACATGCCGACTAAACGTAACGGAGGCACACATGCCGATTAACGATGCATTACTTCACGTAGGCCTCAGTCATTATCTGATTCTATCGGCGATCTTGTTCGTCTTAGGACTGCTCGGCGTGCTTCTTCGCCGCAACGTGATCGTAATTTTGATGTCGATTGAGCTGATGTTAAACGCCGTGAACATCACCTTCGTGGCATTCTCGCGTTACTCGACAAACAACAACATGGACGGACAGGCGATGGTCTTTTTCGTGATGACGATTGCAGCCGCTGAGGCCGCTGTCGGCCTTGCGCTCGCGACCATGATCTTCAAAAAATTCCGTGAAGTGAACATCCGTTACTTCGAACATCTGAAGGGTTAACAGCGATGCAGGCCGAATTTCTCTTCGCTATATTGCTTCTTGCTCCGTTCATTGGATTCGTAATCAATGGGCTTCGTTGGAAGTCGAAAAATTACTTACTTTCGGGATCGATCGCGACCGGGGCCATCGGAATATCGTTCATTGCCTCGGCCATTATCGTCGCGAAACTTTTTTCCGGTGGGACCGAGGCTCCTCGTGCAATCTCTGCCGAGTTTTTTCGCTGGATCACGGTAGGTGGGCTTGAAGTACCCGCTGCGTTCACGATCGATCACATCAGCGCTTTAATGGTTCTAGTTGTGACGGGAATCGGAACTCTGATTCATCTGTTCTCGATCGGGTACATGTCGCATGACGAACGTCCGACGAAGTATTTCGCATACCTGAACTTCTTCATCTTCAACATGCTGTTACTGATCCTTGGCGACAATCTATTGTTGATGTTTGTTGGCTGGGAGGGCGTCGGACTTTGTTCGTATCTCCTCATCGGCTTTTGGTTTAACGATCAAGAAAAAGCCGCTGCCGGAATGAAAGCTTTCGTTACAAATCGAATCGGTGACGCGGGATTTTTGCTCGGTATATTCGTCATTTTCTTTTTATTCGGCACAGTGACTTTCAGCGAGATCATCACGAAAGCCGCGACCATGCAGGTCGAGCTCGGCTGGACAGGGCCGATCACACTCGCGTGTTTGTTCTTGTTCATCGGTGCGGCTGGTAAGTCGGCGCAGATTCCGCTTTATGTTTGGTTGCCGGATGCGATGGCGGGCCCAACGCCAGTTTCGGCGCTGATCCACGCGGCGACGATGGTCACCGCCGGCGTCTATATGATCGTGCGCTTAAGCCCGCTCTTTATTCTGGCGCCGAATGCTTTGCACGTTGTTGCGATCGTTGGTGTGGCGACGGCGCTGTTCGCAGCTACAATCGGACTTTTGCAAAATGATATTAAGAAAATCTTGGCATATTCGACAGTTTCGCAGCTGGGCTTTATGTTTCTTGCCTGCGGCGTCGGCGCGTTCGGTGCAGCGATGTTCCATCTCGTGACACATGCTTTTTTTAAAGCGCTAATGTTTTTGGGTTCCGGCTCGGTTATTCACGCTATGCACGAAGAGCAAGACGTACGAAAGATGGGTGGATTAAAAAAATATCTGCCGATCACTCACGCAACGTTCGTCGTTGGCTGGATTGCTATTATCGGCATACCCCCGTTTGCCGGCTTCTTTTCGAAAGACGAAATTTTGTGGGCTTCTTTTTCAAGTCCGCTCGGATCTAAAGCGCTGTGGTTTTTTGGAGTCGCCGCTGCTGCGTGTACCGCATTTTATATGACTCGGTTGATGGCGCTGACCTTTTGGGGTGAGTCGCGTTTCGATACGCACAAGACTCATCCGCATGAGGCGCCTCCAACCATGTACATTCCGCTGATCATACTCGCGATTCTTTCTGCGGTTGGCGGTTTCATGGGAATTCCACACGTCATCGGTGAAATCCTGCCGGGTCATCCAGGGAATTGGCTCGAGCATTGGCTTCACGGCTCGATCGCGGTTCCCCAGCTCGACGGAACAAAATCGACGATCATGGAATGGATCCTGATGGGAATCTCAGTTTCGATCGCCGGACTTGCGGCCCTCGTCGCCTTCAGCTTTTATGTCGTCGAGCCGAAGCGTCCACAGCGCTTGGCCCAGCAACTGCCAAATATTCACCGCGTGATCTACAACAAGTACTTTGTCGATGAATTCTATTTTTCTCGAATCATCAACCCCATCGTCGAAGGCAGCCGCTCGCTATGGGCGTTTGTCGATGTGAACTTCATCGACCGTGCAACCTTTGTAGTTTCCGATTTTGTTCGAGGCATGGGCGCAACCGCGCGCACGCTGCAGAATGGAAATCTCCAGCAGTACGCGCTCTATATTTCAATCGCGATCGCTTTAGTGTTCGTCTACTTGCTCGAGGCTCCGAAGCGCCTTGCAGAGCTCTTTGGAGGATGACGAGATGTTGTTATCGTTAATAGTTTTCTTACCCATAGTCGCAGCTCTGATCGTCGCCTTCGTGCCACGCGAAAACTGGGTGCGCCCGGTTGCGTTTGCACTGGCGGCGGCTCAATTCATTTTCAGTCTGGTCTTACTTGTTAAATACGACCCGTCGACACCAGCGCTTCAGCTGGTCGAATTTCTTCCGTGGGTACCAGCACTAGGTGTTTCCTACTTTCTTGGCCTTGATGGAATTTCATTTTGGCTCGTACTGCTCACGACGTTTTTGCTTCCTGTCGTTATTTTGGGAAGCTGGACGGCGATTTCGAAAAAATCAAAAGCGTTTCACAGCGCGCTCTTTGTTCTGCAGACAGCCATGCTCGGTTCATTCGTCGCAATGGATCTTGTGCTGTTTTATGTGTTCTTCGAATTGTCGCTCGTTCCAATGTTTTTCATGGTTGGAATTTGGGGTGGAGCACGCCGAATCTACGCAACGACCAAGTTCTTCATCTATACGTTCATGGGATCGATTCTTATGTTGCTTGCGATCATCTACTTGATGTTCACAGCGCAAGAGGTTCTGCCTGGGAACCAGATGACTGCCAATATTCTCGAGCTTTATAAACTCGATCTGCCGTTTGTTGCAGGTCAGTTCTTAAACCCGCAAACGCTGTTGTTCTTTGCCTTCTCGTTAGCCTTCGCCATCAAAGTTCCGATGTTTCCGTTTCATACTTGGCTTCCGGATGCGCACGTTGAAGCGCCGACACCAGGCTCGGTCGTTCTTGCTGGCGTCATGCTGAAGATGGGATCTTACGGTTTCTTGCGTTTCGTGATTCCGCTTTTCCCCGAAGCTTCTGAACACTATGCCTGGGTATTCTTGTTCCTCGGGGTTGTCGGCATCATTTACGGTGCTTTGGTTGCGATGGTTCAGCCCGACATAAAAAAGCTCGTGGCGTATTCCTCAGTCTCGCACATGGGCTACGTAATGATGGGTCTCTTCGCGTTGAATTCATATGGAGTAACAGGATCAATCTACCAAATGCTTAATCATGGCGTCAGCACCGGAGCACTCTTTCTGCTTGTCGGAATGATTTATGAGCGCACGCATTCTCGTGAAATCGATAAGTATGGTGGCTTAGCTAAAGTCCTGCCACTTTTTACGATCTTCTTTTTTATCGTCACGCTCTCGAGCATTGCTGTTCCGATGACAAATGGATTCATCGGCGAATTCTTGATTCTGCTTGGCGCCTTTAGCGCCTCACCGATCTTCGGATCGCTCGCAGTAATCGGGGTTGTCCTTGGAGCCGTGTACATGCTGTGGATGTTCAAGCGAGTCTTTTTCGGCGAGCCCGGTGAATTGGTTTCTGATAAAAACCATCCATTGAAAGATCTTAATCTTCGAGAAATCTGCGTGATGGCGCCGTTGTTGATTCTCATCTTCTGGATGGGCCTCTTTCCGAACCACTTCCTACGTTATTCAAAAGCATCGATCGAACATTTCGTTGCGACGAAGGATGCGTACCAACTAGCAATCTTAGTTCCGGCGACTCAAGATCCCGAGCTTGAAGTCAAGCGTGCAGCGCAAGTTGCGGAGGTAAAATGACCCCGGTAACGACGTTGATTTCACTTAAAGACATACTCGTCATCGCGCCAATGATCGCGTTGCTTTTGTTCAGCACAATCCCAATTCTTCTGAAGGTTTTTAACGACAACCGCGAACCGAAACCATTCGTGACGGTTGTGTATGCTCTGCTTGGAGTCATCGTCGCGGGGGGAATTACCGCTTCTCTTGCGGGAATGAAACAGCTCGCATTCAGCGATTCACTTATTTTCGACGGCATGGCCGTGTGGGGATCGTTTCTCGTCTTGATTGCGGGCGGCTTCGGCTTAATGCTCGCCTACGACCACGTCGAGACCGACGCCCGACAGTTTTCAGAACAGTGCTTCCTGATGCTCGGAAGCATGATGGGAATGCTGATCGTCGTGCTATCGAACGATTTGATCGTCACTTTCCTCGGCATCGAGATTATGTCGCTGTGTCTATATATCCTGGTGGCCATGAGCCGCGAGCACACGCTGTCGAAAGAAGCTGCGTTTAAATATTTCGTTCTCGGCAGCTTTGCCTCTGCGGTATTCCTCTATGGAATTGCGCTGCTTTACGGAACTGTTGGGTCGACGCAGCTTCCAATCGTGGCTTCGAAAGTGGCCGAACTTTTAACGAACCACAATCAGCTGTTCTACATCGGGATGGCGATGGTGATCATTGGTTTTGCTTTTAAGGTTGCGATCTTTCCGTTCCACGCATGGGCTCCCGACGTTTACCAAGGAGCACCGACCCCGATAACGGCGTTCATGGCGACCGCCGTGAAAGCTGCGACCTTCATTGCGATCTTGCGGCTCTTTCAACACGCAGATCCGGCGGGCCGAAGTTCGTTTCTTGTGGAACCAAAGTTTCTTTCGGCGCTGTCGTGGCTTGCAGTTCTTTCGATGCTTGTCGGTAACGTCGCAGCGATTATGCAAAACAATTTTAAAAGACTCCTCGCCTACTCGTCGATTTCACATTCGGGATATTTGCTCGTCGGCGTCATCACTGCAGGTTTTGCTCTACGAATTGAGTCGTCACTCGCGGCAACGACGGTCGTATTGTTCTACCTTTTCTCATACACGATCATGTCGCTTGGTGCGTTTGCGATCATCGC